>JAVHOU010000077.1:0-4155 GCA_036170275.1 Ignavibacteriaceae bacterium | reverse complement strand
TTTCAGGAATCGTAACTTGCTCAAATCAATACGGTGCTGCAGGACCAGCAGCGATTCAGGATGAAACTGGCGCCGTATCGATATATGGTAGTTCTTTTTCTAATTTTGTTGCGATAGGTGATTCAGTTACGGTAACAGCTACTATGACTAATTATAATGGTTTAGCAGAATTATCTTTCGCAGTCGGAACTCCTTCTTTTGTTAATCATTCATCAAATAATTTAGTTGACCCCGAAGTTGTAACAATCAACCAGATCATTAATCAACAATGGAATGGATTCGAAGAGTTTGAGAGTAAATTAATTCGAATTGATAATGTTACAATCAATGCTTCTGGAAATTTTACAGCTCAAACTAACTATAACATTAGTGATCAAACAGGTTCACTTTTAAGCGGAATGAGAATAGATGGTGACGTAACTTCAATTGTTGGAACACAAATTCCATCAGGACAGATTGATATAATTGGAATTCTTGGACAGTATGATAATTTAGCACCATATAGTTCGGGTTATCAAATCTTACCGCGTTTTATTTTAGATGTAGTTAACGATGGAAGTCCTGTAATTCTAAATCCAGTTTTTGCCGCAGGAATAGACACTTCATCATTTACAGTTTATTTCAATACAGCGCGTAACGGAAATAGTAAAATTAAATACGGTTTAACATCTGCTTTAGAAATTGATTCTGTAATCATTAATGATGATACAACATCACACTCTGTTCCCGTATATGGATTGCAGCCCGGCAGATTATATTATTATAAAGCGTATTCATCAAATTTTTTTGGTACAAGTTCAAGCGATATAAAGTCAGTTGCAACTGCTTCAAATGATACAACTATCGGCAAAATTAATGTTTACTTTAATTTTCCGGTTGACCCCAGTGTTGCGATTCCCGGTAATCAAGCACAAGGCAATATAGATTTCGAACAAAAACTTATTGAAAGAATTAATTCGGCAAAGTATTCAATTGATTTAGCTCTATATAGTTTTTCAGATAAACCAAATATTGCAAATGCTTTAGTGGTTGCAAAAAATCGGGGAGTAAAAGTGAGAGTAGTTTATGATAGTCGTACAACGCAAAATAGTATGCAAACATTAATTAACAACGGAATACTTATTAGTAAACGACCGCCAGAATCAGCTACATTTAGTGGAATTATGCACAATAAATTTTTCATTTTTGATGCGCGGGATTCTATATTTATAAATGATTGGGTGTGGACAGGATCCTGGAATGTAACTGGATTAGAGAGCGGTTGGAAAAATAATGTGGTCGAAATAAATGATCCTACTGTTGCTCAAGCTTATCTTGTTGAGTTCGAAGAAATGTGGGGATCAAATACTGATACTCCTAATTCATTAAATGCAAAATTTGGATACTTTAAATCAAACAATACTCCGCATACATTTACTGTCGGCGGCAGACCGGTTCAACTTTATTTTAGTCCATCTGATGGAACAACTGGTAAAATTATAAATGAAGTTAATCGAAGTGCATATAGTATATATTTTGCGCAGTACGCTTTTACAAGATATGATATTGCAAGTGCAATTAATCAAAGATACTCGGCGGGGGTTAATGATATTCGTGGTATTATAGATCAAGAAAATACTTCAGGTTCCCAATGGTCGTATCTTTCTACTTTTTCTGAAATGTTAGGAGCTACTGCTCCAACACAGCATCATAAATATGGTATTATCGATGCCTCATATCCATTGAGTAATCCAACAGTAATTACAGGATCTCACAATTGGTCAAGTGCTGCCGAAAATGATAATGATGAAAACACATTGATAATTGATGATGAATATATTGCAAATCAGTTTATGCAGGAATTTAAGAAACGCTATAACGAAGCAGGTGGTACAGGTACTTTTGTTATTCCCGTTACTGATGTTGATGATCATAGTATTTCAGAGATGAAGTTTCAACTATTCCAAAATTTTCCAAATCCGTTTAATCCAGTTACGACTATAAGATTTGAAGTTCCGAAAACTCAGCATATGAGATTAGCGATTTATGATATTTTAGGAAGTGAAGTAAAAGTACTATTTGATGATCTTGCGCAAGCCGGTGTGATTGCAATTGATTTTAAAGCTGAAAATCTTGCTAGCGGAATGTACATTTATCAACTAAAAACAGATGCATTATCCGTTTCAAAAAAAATGATCCTACTCAAGTAAAACCAATAAAAGTTTGTAAAAAAAAGAGTGTTTCCATAATTTTACACCTCAAAATTTATTAACAAAGGAATAAGAATGAGTAATATCATTGGTAAAATAATTCAAATAATAGGACCTGTAGTTGATATCGAATTTGCAGAAGGAAACTTACCCACCATTTATAATGCTGTCAGGATTCCAAGAACAGACACTGAAGGTAATAAAGATGATTTGATTGTGGAAGTTCAGCAGCATTTAGGTGAAGATAGAGTTAGAGCAGTTGCTATGGATTCTACAGATGGCTTAGTCCGCGGTATGGATGCATTTGATACAGGAAAACCAATAACTGTTCCTGTTGGACCAGCCACTTTAGGGAGATTAATAAATGTTATTGGTAACCCGATCGACGGCTTAGGAGAAATTAAGGCAGAAAAAAGATATTCAATCCATAGACCTGTACCGTTGTTTAAAAATCTTTCTACACAAAGCGAGATGTTTGAAACTGGTGTAAAAGTTATTGATCTAATGGAACCATACAGCAAAGGTGGAAAGACCGGATTATTTGGCGGCGCTGGTGTAGGTAAAACAGTTATCATTCAGGAGCTGATTAATAACATAGCAAAGCAACACGGAGGATTTTCTGTTTTTGCAGGAGTTGGTGAAAGAACCCGCGAAGGAAATGATCTTTGGTTAGAGATGAAAGAATCGGGAGTAATTGATAAAACTGCACTTGTATTTGGTCAAATGAACGAACCACCCGGAGCAAGATTGCGTGTTGCATTAACAGCTTTGTCTATCGCTGAATATTTTAGAGATGAAGAGGGAAAAGATGTTCTTTTATTTATAGATAATATTTTTAGATTTACTCAAGCTGGTTCTGAGGTAAGTGCTCTTTTAGGCAGAATGCCTTCAGCGGTTGGATATCAACCTAATCTTGCTTCAGAAATGGGTGCATTACAAGAAAGAATAACTTCAACTGATAAAGGTTCAATAACCTCTGTGCAAGCTATCTATGTTCCCGCTGATGACTTAACAGATCCGGCTCCTGCTGCTGCTTTTTCACATCTTGATGCAACAACTGTTTTAAGCAGACAAATTTCTGAACTTGGAATTTATCCTGCTGTTGATCCTCTTGATTCTACTTCAAGAATTCTTCAGCCAGAAATACTTGGACAGGAACATTATGATGTTGCGACAAATTGTAAGGAAGTACTTCAACAATACAAAGACCTTCAAGACATTATTAATATACTTGGTATGGATGAATTGTCTGATGAAGACAAAATTGTTGTACGAAGAGCTCGAAGAATTCAAAGATTCTTTAGCCAGCCATTTCATGTTGCAGAAGCGTTTACCGGAAAAGCTGGTAAGTACGTTAAGTTGGAAGATACAATCAGGGGATTCAAAGGTATTATCGATGGTAAATATGATGACCTTCCTGAAGGTGCGTTTATGTATGTAGGAACTATTGAAGAAGCTGTTGAAAATGCAAAGCAAATGGTTTGATAATGGCAGAATTAAATCTTGATATAATTACTCCTTCTAAATCCGTTTTCAAAGGTGAAGTTAAATCCATTACTGTGCCTGGTACAAAAGGCAGATTTCAAGTTTTAAAAAATCATGCACCAATTATAAGTACTTTAGAAATAGGTATGATTAAAGTTGATCTGAATGATTCGAAATCTAATTATTATTCAACCACCGGGGGAACTATCGAAGTTTTGAATAATCAGATAATAGTTCTTGCGGATTCGATTGAGTTAGTTGATGAGATTGATGAGGATCGTGCAGCGAAAGCTAAACAACGAGCAGAAGAAAGATTAGCTAATAAAAATAGTGATACAAATATAACCCGTGCTCAAGCTGCTTTAGCCAGAGCCATTAATAGATTATCAGTTAAGAAAAAATATTTGTAGCAGTAAAAAAATATTTTCATCAAAGAAAAATAGGCGAGTTTTATTCTCGCCTTTTTTAGTTTAAACATTTT
>JAVHOU010000076.1:0-4168 GCA_036170275.1 Ignavibacteriaceae bacterium | reverse complement strand
TTCAATGAAGTTATTTACTCCCCAAAAGAAATTTGGGTTTTTAAGGGCTGACTAAATATAAAAATTACATTTGAAGATTTTTAACTTAGAGTTATAACTATTACTTCTTGAACCGATAAAAATCATATATAGAAAATGAAATCTGAAACTATTCTAAAAAAAGTAAAAAGATATGTTAAGAACTTGTACAAGCAAAAGGCATTACAGGGGAATAAATATCACAACATTATTCATACATTGGAAGTAGTTGATGTTTCTACTGAAATTGCTTTAGCTGAAAGGATGACTGCTGAACAAATTGAAATTATTAAAATAGCAGCCTGGTTTCATGACACCGGGCATTTTATATGTTGTAATGGGCATGAGGATCAAAGTTCAATTTATGCGAGAAATTTTTTAACAAAAGAATTATATCCTATTGAAAAAATCGGAAAAGTAATTGGCTGTATTATTTCAACTAAAGTGCCTCAGAATCCAAAAAATAAAATGGAAGAAATAATTTGTGATGCTGATCTTCATCATCTTGGTCTATCTGATTTAGAAGAAAAAGGAGAAGTTCTTAGATTAGAATTTGAAAAAAGGGGAGTAATAAAATTTACAGATATTGAATGGCTGCGGAATTCAATTAAATTTATTAGTAGTCATCAGTTTTTTACAAAATGTGCAAAAAATAAATATGGACCTCAGAAAAAAATAAACATACAAATATTAGAACGTAAACTTAAAAAGCTTGAGAAGAATATTAAGCAATCGTGATAGGTTAGATCTGAGATTTTAAGAAATGATTGATGATTGAATAAAAAAGTAGTAAGATTAAATGTTCGTGTATTATTATCCTTCCGGTGAAATCGAAATCCATTCTGTTACTAAAAGATTTATACAAAAAAAGATTCCCACTCCTGCCTACTGCAGGCAGGTTCGTGGGAATAATAATTCAATAAATTTTACTGTTGAGATAAGATCTTTAATTTATTTAACAGAGATTTTAGAATTCTCTAATAAAACAGGATAAAAATATCCTGCACCAAAATCTTTATCAGAAACAACTTTCCCTTCTGCAATTATTGTTTGTCCTACTTTAGCAGAAGGATCATTCGTAGTTATAAGCAAATCGTGATTACCTTCTTTGCCTGTACCATCTTGAATATGAATCCAGTTGACACCCATAATATTTTCATTAATTTTAACTACCACACCCTTAACTTTTACAACTTTGTTAACCAGCGATGATTTCTTATTATAAATTGATTCAATCGAATATCCATCTTTTAATGGTTCAACTTTTATTGAGGGATCTTTTCCTGAAGCAACATTAGAATGCGGGGAAGCAGTATTCTGTTCAATGCTGCCTTTACGAGCATCATCAACGAACAAAACTGATTCAAATGTCCGGTTTAAAGTTTCACTCTTAAAATTTTTCATTTCCATCGCTTTAGAATAAGAAATTGTTTCACCAAGTTTAATATCCATCTTTGGTACGGCAATCCAATATGAATTATTATTTTCTGAAACTTTTAAATAGGTATAATTGCTGGCATCCATTTTTTCTTCAACTACCACTTTATGTGAAGCAACAGATGTAGTAACATCCATCGGCATATTTGTATTTTCGACTTTAGGTTTTTCTTTCTCACCACAAGCCGTTACAAGAATAAATATTGAAACGAATAATAACTTTGATATTAAAACACGCATTAGAACTCCTTAATTTTTAATTTTATTTGTTTGTAAAAATAAGAAAGATTTTATTACATAACACATTAAATATTATTCAATAATTCTTGCATTTTTATTAATCAAACTTTATCGAAATTGATACAACAATATTCCGGGGTAATCCTGGTTCAAGATACACCGGTTGACCACTAACTAAATCAGGATTTGTAAATGCAGATGCTGTATATTTTGCATCTATAAGAGACTTCTGAAAAATAGATTTCGTATTGACTGTCATTCTCGCGAAAGCGGGAATCTATTTCATATTCACTGGATTCCCGTTTCCACGGGAATGACCTTTTGAATTTTTCAGAAGTCTCTATAATATTATTAAAACTGATAAAATCTATTAATGAAAAATCATCCGTGGACTTGAGGGTACTTTAAATACTAATGGCTGCATTTAGGATATTATAAGATGGAACTTGGGTAGAGTTAGCATCATTTACAAAATATTTCCCACTCTAACCAAGAAATAAATTCAGCATTTTTTTATTCGATTTAATTCTCAGTCAATAATTTTTCAATTAAAATCTTATCCCTCCCATAAACATCATCTCTATAATTTAATTTTCCATTACTATCTACCCAGACTGTATAATAATCAACAAAAACTGGGATCGAGTTATCAAGTTTAACTTCAGTGGTTACTCCATAGCTGGAATTTTTTCTTAATTCATTTCTCTTCTGATTATACTCTGCAATAATATTTTGATCACTAACCTTTTGACCGATTTCAATTTTTAGATAATCAAGTATCCACTTTGAATTATTCTTCAGAAAATATTCTGCAAGCTGCATCGGTTTTTCAACTCGCATACAACCATGACTTACGGCTCTATTAGTATATTTAAATGGGGCTCTGGCTGGGGTATCGTGAAGATAAACACCAAAAGGATTTTTAAACATAAATTTTATCTTACCCAAAGCATTCCCGGCACCGGGATCTTGAACGATACTGTAGCGATTAGATGACGATAGATCACTTGCGCTTAATCCATCTAGGCTAATACGATTACCAGCTTTATAAACTTTGAAATTTCTTTTCTTCAAATAACTTGAATCTCTGCGAAGTCCACTTACAATTTCTTCTTGTATTATACTTTTTGGTACGGACCAGGTTGGATTGAGAACGAGGTATGAAATTTGCCCATATAGATTAGGCGTTTCCCATTCACCCTTTCTGCCTGTACAAATATTAATATTAAACTTTTCATTTTTGTTTTCCATAACATAAAGTTTAAAATCAGGAATGTTAACTAAAACATATCTGGCAGTATCCGAGTAATCAATCCATCTAAATCTTTCTAAGTTAATTTTTATTTTTTTGATGTACTCTTTTGGAGAAATGTTTAACCTTTCTATTGTGCTTTTACCAATTACTCCGTCATCACTCAATCCATTTGCCCTTTGAAATTCTTTGATTGGATTTGCAAGTAAAGAATCATAAACAGTAAAGATTTTTAGTTTTACTTTGTTCGTATCTATAAAACCAAGAACAGTTAATCTTTCAGCAACAAGATTAAGGGATGCAAATTGATTCCCAATTTCTATTTTCTTAACAGGTAATGGAATGGGGGACCAATCAATATCTTTTAATGAGTCAAAACGCTTTAGTGCAGACTGCAGCTTCTTATACTTATCACTTTTTGGCTGGATATTTTGTAAATATTGGATGACATCACTTTTCTTAAACGGTTCAAACAACTTTTTATTTAATGAATCTGTAACTGGTAAATAATATCTATCAAAATATAGCTGCCTTGGATTGACAACTCCGTGACGCATATGTGTAGAATAATTTAAGATTGCATCAGCAGTAAGCAACTCGGCATTAGCAAGATGGATATATCTATTATTGCTGTCTATGTTTGGTTTTATGGATTCATAGAATTCATTTTTTATTGCGGAATAGTGGTAACGTTCTGGATTCAAACCGTGTTCATCTGCTTTTCCTAAAATATCGAGCAGTGAATCAACAAAACTTTTGGATTCAAAACTTTTAATGAATATTGGTTTAAAGTCCTGAGCTGAGTAAAAATATTTTATTGTATCTAATTTTTCACCAAGTGATGCAAAAAAAATACTTGATGAATTAGCATTACTAAAAGTGCTTTTTAATATATTTTCGTATTCCGTTGAGCTAAAATTTAAATCATCATTCAACCCAGTTTCAATTTTTGTGGTTTTATTTTCACATCCTAAAAGTAGAATAGATGTAACAAAAAAAATAGTAATTGTTCTAAGCATAAATTTTCTTTCATCCCTTTGGAAATAATCATTATAAGTGTTAATGGAATTAATGTATTTGCTACTTTCGGATTATAATTTTGTTGGTGCGAAAATTAGTGAAACAATGTATCAAATGCTTGAGGCTCAGTAAAAGATTTCATGCTCTGTAATAGCACATAAGAAATGTCAGGTATATGACTCGATAGAAATGTCAGGTTAA
>JAVHOU010000075.1:0-4180 GCA_036170275.1 Ignavibacteriaceae bacterium | reverse complement strand
TTGACATCACAAATATGGTTACCGCAGTATTTAAACTTGCCGGTGCCGAAATTACATACGGTGATGGTTATCCAGGTTGGGCGCCAGATATAAATTCTGATATTCTTAAAGTTTTTAAATCAACTTTCAATCAGATGTACGGCAAGGAACCGGCAGTAACTGCTATTCACGCAGGACTCGAATGCGGAATCATAAAAGAAAAATATCCTGAGATGGATATGATCTCATTTGGTCCAACAATGTTTGGTGTTCACTCACCGGATGAGAGATTACAAATTTCAACTGTTCCGGAATTTTTCAATCAGCTTGTTAATGTTTTAAAAAATATTCCGGTTAAATAGTTTAACTGATGTTTTTATAATCAAAAGCAGATACAACTTTAAAAGTATCTGCTTTTTTTATAATATACGATTGTTCATTCTACTTAAAGACTCCTGTCATACTGAGCCTGTCGAAGTATGACAAAGTTAAAGAATAACCTTCACGCTTCGACAAGCTCAGCGTGACAAAATAATAAAGTAAAAATCATGGAAGAAACATCGGTTTTAAAACCCCAACCCTCAACATTACTAAGATGGACTGCATTGTTGTTGATAAGCTTAGCAATGATGGGCAACTATTATATTTACGATAGTATCAGTCCGCTTGCTGATTTACTAAAAGCACAACTGGGTTTTTCCGATTCAAACATCGGATTGTTGAATGCAATTTATTCTTTCCCAAATATTATCATGGTTCTGATCGGCGGATTGTTGATTGATCGAATCGGAACAAAAACTTCCGTACTAATTTTTACCGCGCTAATAATGCTTGGATCAATCGTAACAGCAATTACAGGAAATATCTGGTTGATGTCTGCAGGAAGATTAATTTTTGGGCTCGGTGCAGAATCAATGATAGTTGCAATCACAACAATTATAGCACGCTGGTTCAAAGGTAAAGAATTGTCTTTTGCTTTTGGTTTGAATCTAACCGTTGCAAGATTAGGTTCATTCCTTGCACTCAATTCACCAAGCTGGGGAAAGAGTATGTATGCATATTGGCAGTCGCCGCTTTGGATAACAGTTGCAGGCGGGGTGTTTGCTTTTATTTGTGTTGTAATGTATTTCTTCCTTGATGTTTATGCAAGCAAGAATTATGAACTGCCAAAAGAAGGTGAACAGGATGCAATTTTACTTTCAGAAATTTTGAAAATAAAAGAAAAATCACGATGGTATATTTTTTCGGCATTTGCTGCCGCAGTAATTGTACTTAGTTATATTAACAACGATAACTGGGCAATTTATCTGATTGCATTAATTGTTGCAGCATTGATTCTTTTCTTAAAACCAAAATCTTTTTCAACTTCATTCTGGTATATCACTGCATTGTGTGTAACATTTTATTCTGCCATGTTTCCGTTCCAAACATTTGCAATTAAATTTTTTCAGGAAGCACATGGAACAACCAGGGAAGTCGGCGGAAATCTTTCAAGCATTCTAACTCTTGCTGCTATGATATTCACGCCGCTGTTTGGCTTGCTTGCGGATAAAATCGGTAAGCGATCTTTGCTGATGATGTTTGGTTCGCTTTTAATTATTCCTGTTTATTTAATGATGGCTTATAAATTTGGGAAACCTGACGTGATGGGTTCTGGTGATTTTATAAATCTAACTTTTTCTTTCTTTGATATAAATGCAGCGATTCCAATTTATTTAATTCTGCCAATGGCAATGATGGGAATAGCATTTTCACTTGTGCCTGCAGTTATGTGGCCCTCTGTTGCATTGATAGTTGATTCATCAAAACTTGGTACTGCTTATGGATTGATGACGATGATTCAAAACATAGGTTTGTTTGGATTCAATTTGATGATAGGTTTTGCAAATGATTATTCTGGCGCAAGTGCTGCAAATCCCGCAGGCTATAATATTGGAATGTGGATATTCTCAACACTCGGTTTTATTGGATTAATATTTGCATATCTTTTGCGGCGATCCGAACTTGGTGCATCAGGACATGGACTTGAAAAGGGAATGGTTAAATAAAGATGTTTTTCTTTCTGATATTTATTTAATAAGTTAATTAAAAGAATCTGATGATTAGATGTTTAAATTATTTCAAAAAATATTATTGTTTATTCTAATTCTTTGCAGTCCTATTCTTCCACAAGCATTTGGTTTCGGCTGTTTTGGATTTGTCGGTGGTTATGCTGGATATAGCTATCAAAAGTATGAACCCGGATTTTTAAATGAACAAGTCAGAGGGCTCAACACTCTTATGTCTGATGGCCCTTCACAAATAATTCCTGAATTTGGGACAGCACAAGGTTATCGTTTAGGAATTAATTTTTTCCGTGCAAAGTTCTCGGGTACATTTTTCTCATTAAAAGGATATTATGAAATACTTTCCGAGCATAACAGCTTTACATATACTGTCAATCAATCAAATATAAATAGTGAACTTAACTTTGATCTTAAAAGCTGGAACGTTGGTTTTGATTTCGGAATTCCGATCACAAAACTTTTAAGCTGGAAAATTATTGACGGTACAATTCATTTTAACTCAGCAAAATTATCATACAAACCTAACCTGGAAGACAATACCAGAGATATTAAATATAAAAACGATGCACCCGAAATTGGGTACAGTGTTTCAACAGGGTTTATATTTTCTGTCATTGAGAACTTTGTTAGTGTCGAAGGAACTGCTGGATATAAATTTTTTAAAATTAAAAAAATGACGACTGCTGATGGTGCACTGTTTATGCTTGGACCTGACAACAGTCGGGTGATTGAACCGGATTTTATAAAAGCCGGCGGCTTTAGTGCTATCATTCAACTAAACGTTGGTTTTCCACTTTAATTAAAGGATAAGAATGAAGAAATTGACAAAACTCGATTCAGCTTCTACGATTGCAATTCGTGATTGCATGGGTGCAAAAAAAAGTGAAAAAATTTTAGTAATTACTGATGAACTTAAAAGGGAAATCGGTTTATCGTTGCATGAAAACGCTATCAGGTTGGGTTACGAATCTTTACTTGTTGAAATGAAATCCGGTAAAATTAATGGTGAAGAGCCATCTTCTGTTGTTGCGGAACTAATGCAAAAGTTTGATGTTGTATTTTGTTCAACAGCAAAATCTTTAACACACACAGATGCAAGAAGAAATGCTTCGGCAGAAGGAGTACGCATTGCAACTTTTCCCGGTATCACAAAAGAAGTTATGATCCGTGGAATGAATGCGGATTATAAATCTATTTCAAAAAGAACGGTTAAGCTTAAAGATATTTTGGAAACAGGAAAACTTATCCATGTAACCGCTGCCGCCGGAACAGATATTTCTTTTTCTATTGCAGGAAGAAAAGCTTACGCAAGCAAAGGATTATTCCACGCAAGCGGTGAGAGCGGAAATCTTCCAACAGGAGAAGCATATTTAGCGCCTATAGAATCAACATCAAACGGAGTTTTTGTTGTAGATGGTTCAATGGCTGGTTTAGGTTTGATTAAAAATGCAAATATCAAGATTGAAGTTGAAAATGGTTACGCAACTAAAATTACTGGTGGATTGCTTGCTAAAAAATTAAAAGTGATGTTAGATAAAGTTGGTAAAGATGCACGTAACATTGCAGAGTTTGGTATCGGAACAAATGATTCCGCAAAACTTAGCGGCGTTTTACTTGAAGACGAAAAAGTTATGGGAACAATTCATATCGCACTTGGCAACAATGTTTCTATGGGCGGCAGTGTAAATGTACCAATCCATTTAGATGGTGTTGTTAAAAAACCAACTGTATGGATGGATGGAAAACTTTTAATGAAAGACGGAAAACTCTTAGTGTAATTTTAGTTGTCTTGCTTGAAAGATTAAGTTTTGATTGAGTGATTTTTGTTTATCGTTTGGATTGTCATTCCCGCGCAGGCGGGAATCTGCTTACTAAATATCAAAATGGATTCCCACCTGCCTTGCCGTCAGAGTGTGTTGCACAACTCTGAAAAGGTCATTTCGAAGAAGTCTTCGACTGAGAAATCTTTCAATTATACCACGAAAAGATTTCTCCCTCCGGTCGAAATGACACCGATTTGACTTCTGCAACACACTCGTCAGGCAGGCTTTCGTGGGAATGACAAAAAGCGCATCTAAATTTTCACCAAATGTAATAAGTTTGAAGTATTTCTAATTAGCTCCCCATTTTATATT
>JAVHOU010000074.1:0-19064 GCA_036170275.1 Ignavibacteriaceae bacterium | reverse complement strand
TTCCTTTAATAATTACTTATGTAAATATTGAAAGAAAAAAGTGGAATGTCAAGGATTCAACAAGTTTATTACTTGTAAAGATTTAATGTAAAAAAGATTGGTAAAGGAATTCGGAATAGATTGTCATATCGAATTAAATGTATTAAGTTTGCAAGGAAAAATTTGTCAATAAATAGATTACAAAATGCCTGAAGACAGAAGTATTGATATACTAGATTATTTTATAATAATACTAAAATGGAAAAAATTTCTTATTGGTCTTTTCATAATTTCTTTACTTTCATCATACGGTATTATATACTTAATAATTGAAGAAGAGTTTGATTCAACAGCACTAATTCTTCCATCGGACGACACCTCGCTAGGTGGTATATCAGGCATAATGAAAAATTTGAAGGATTTACCTTTGGGACTTGGTGGATCATCTAAATCTGCAAGTACCGATTTATATATTACATTAGTTTACAGCCGGACAAATTTAGAAAATCTAGTTAAAAAATTCAATTTATTAAAAGATTATAATGAATCTAGCGTACAAGAGGCGATAAAAATATTATCAAAAAAAATTGAGTGCGAAGAAACGAAAGAAAATGCTTTTAGGATTAAAGTTAGAACAATTTCACCTGCCAAATCTGTAGAAATGGTAAATTATATTGTTGATAATCTCAATTCTAAAGTGATAGAACTAAATGTATCAAAATCTAAAAATAATAGAATTTTTCTTGGAGATAGATACCAAGAATTGAAAAAAAATCTTAAAGATTCTGAAGATTCTCTGCAAATTTATCAGCAAAAGTCTGGATTAATTGAAGCAAAAGAACAAATGAAATTAATTGCTGGAGCTTTTTCTGATTTAGAAACCAAATTATTGACTAAAGAAGCTGAATTACAAATGGTAAAGAGTTTATTTGGCACAAATAGTCCTCAGTTTCAAACACTTGAAAGTGAATATAATATTCTTAATAATCAATTAGTATCATTAAAGAGTAAAAGTAATAATGAAAGTGTACTTATACCCTTAAACACACTACCAGAGAAAGCTAAGATTTATTTGCGATATTATAGAGATGTTGAAATCTATAATAAAATATTAGAATATATTGTGCCGATATATGAACAAGCTAAAATTGAAGAGCAAAAGAGTATCCCAGTTTTTCAAGTAATAGACTATGGAATAAAGCCGGAAAAAAAATCTTTTCCCCCCCGATTATTATTTTCTTTACTCATTTCTTTAATAATAATTGTTACAACTATTTTTATTTTATTGGTTCGTGATTCCTGGATTAATTCTACAAACCCCAAGATATTTTTATTGAAAAAGGGACTCAGATTTAAAAATAGAAATTTAAATAGTTAGGGAAATGGCTAAAATTTCCAAAAGACTATCAAAATACAATGATCTAAAACTTATCCTCATTGTTCCATTTTTAGTATTTGTTTTATTGCTATTTTTTTTTAGATCATATAACCCTACATCAAGATATTTGTTAATACTATTCTGTGTTCCAGTACTATTAACTCTACTACTAAATTTTAAAATATTATATAAAATTTTTATTCTTTCCTTTTTTTTTGAATTTGGAATTTATTACTTTTATTTATCAACGCTTCTTTTTCCTTTTGTGACATTAAGTTTTATAATTAATTTTTCTATTAAACGGTCGGACATAAAAAATCCTATACTTTATTATTTCTTATTTTTTTTAATTTCTATAATTCCTTCATATTTTGCAGCGATTTCGCATCCGGAATCATATCTTATTTCTTATAATTTGTTAGGCTTTATCTCTATTTTATTTATAACACCATTGGTATTTACAAAGCTGGATAATATAAAATCTATTGCAAGCATTTATTTAGTTGGATGCACTTTTAATGCAATATATTTAATCATAATGGCCTTAATCTCCGGACATAGAGAATTTGGAATAGCCGGTATAATGTATGTGGATATAGTAGGGATTGGAATAATAATTTCTTATTCAAGTTATTTGTTCTATAAGAAACATAGCTTTTTATTCGGAATTGTTACCATAATATTAATTGTAGCATTACTTTTTACCCAAACTAGAAATACTTGGATATCGACTGGTATAGTCGTGTTGGCTCTTACAATTTACTATATCTTTAAAAAAGAAAAACTAAAGATTAAAAACTTATACGGTTCCAAAAGACTTGCATCAGTTTTTTTGGCTTCTGTTTTAGTTATATTAATAATAGAAATCAGTTTTCCGAATGTTTTTTCTAGAGTAGCTGCTCCCAAAAGCCAAACAACTGAAGAATTAGCAGTAACTATGGATTTTGGTTCGATTGCAACGAGATTCTTTATTTGGGAAATTGCTTTTAATGTCTTTAAAGCAAATCCAATAATTGGAACCGGTTTTCATTCATTTCGATTTGTCTCCTTAGAATACAGTAAATTAGATCCCTTTTTATATAGTACATTTGTATATAATTTAACACCACATACCACAATTTTAGCACTTTTGGCTGACACAGGCTTATTAGGCTTTACAGGTTTTATGGTTTTTATGTATTTAACAATTCGTTTCTTTCATGGGAATCTGGATCAAAGTATTACTCAAGAGCAAAAGATCATTTCATTTATACTTTTTTGGTGTCAAATCTATATTGTTATCTCTATGATTATGACAGATGCATGGTTGTGGGGTACATTGCATATGCTATGGGCAGTAATATTAGGCATTTCAGTCCTTTTGAGAAATGATATAAAAAAAACACAAGCTTTAAGTTCCTCTTCTGATTAAAATGAAAGATAAAAGAAATTCTTTTTGGTTAGCCCTCCAGTATTTTTTATCAATCATAGTTGCCTTTTCTATTATTAAAATAAACATTATGAATTTTGGAGAAGAACTCTTTGGCATGTGGCTGATCTTTTTATCAATTTGGAATTTAGGGATTGCTTTAGACTTCGGATTTGGAACATCACTAGTAAAATTTATTGCAGATGCAGAACATAATCAGGGGAAAAAAGATGTTTCTGTTTTAGTATCAAATGGATTATTTTTTTTTTCAATTCTTGGGTTATTGATATTTTTAATTTCTATTCTCATCATAAATTTATTTATACTAACAAATCCAAACATTGTCCCACTTAAATATCAACCCATCGCTTTTGTGATATATCCAATACTTGGTATAAACTTTTATATTCAATATTTAGCTGTTTCAATACGGTCAGTGTATGAAGGTTTTCAAAATTTTGTTCTTTCAAGTAAAATAGTTTTGTTTTATAATTTATTAAATCTGGTTATTGTATTTCTGGTATTCCTGTCTAAACTTTCAATGGTGCACCTGGCAATTGGTCTTTCGATAAGCTCTTTAAGTTACTTAATAATGTCTTTTATTTTATTAAAGAAAAATCACCCAGATATTTCTATCAGTTTATCTCTTATTCATAAAAGTACCATTAAAAGAATTTTGAAATTTAGTATGCATATTCAAATGGCTTCAATTTTCAATGCGTTAATTGAACCGGTTGTGAAATACATTATTGGTAATTATTATACTCTAAATCTGGTAACATTTTATGATATTGGAAGAAAAGTTACAGTTTCTGTCTCTGGGCTCTTTTTTGCCACATTCAAAACTTTGTTACCCAAGGTAAGTACGTTGAAAGACAAAAATACCTCATTTAATTTTTTTAATACACAAGTTGCTGAAATTTCTAATTTAGGAATAATCTACTCTGGGTTTATGTTTGGAATTCTTTCGATTTTAATTGCAGTGGTTATAAAATTATTTTTTGTTTCGAATACTATATTATTAATTATTTTACTGCTAGCCTTACCTGAAGCCATCAATAATTTTGGATATCCGGTGTATATATTTTTGCTTGGTATGGGTAAGGCTGCCTGGCTTTCATTATTTCAGTTTATTAATCTCATCATAACAATTATTGGACTTGTGATAGGCTTTATGTTATTCAACAGTCCTATAGGATTATTAGGTTATTTCTTGTCCGTGATAATCGGAAATGTCTTAATGTTGGTATTAATCAGAAGAGTATTTTCTAGTAATCTAAATCTTTTCTTCAAGAACACAAAGATTCATAAACTATTAATTTTTTCAGCGGTGCTTTTAGTAGGTGCACTTACACTTAGTCTAAATGAAAATTTAATATTTCTTGTATGTCTAACTCTATCAACGATATCTTTATTATTGTTCTATTCAGACTTGAAAACTCTATATCAAAAAATTTTCATTTATTTAAAAAATTTAGTTTATAGGTATTAAGAAATTCATTATTAATTAACGGCTTAGGAAAGATAAGATACATTATGAAATTAATTATTAGAACTATGATTCAACAAATAAGATATTATTTTTATAAGATTAGATACATCTTTATAAAACCAAAATATCCTTCAAATCAAGATAATAAGATATTAATACATTTAGGATGTGGAGAAATAGATAGTCCAGGATACATAAATGTAGATTCAAGATCATTTCCACATGTTCATCATGTTCATGATGTATGTGATTTACCGTTTTTGGGTAATAATTTTGCTGATCTTATTTATTCCTCGCATACTTTTGAACACGTTTCTTATATCAAATTAGCTAAGGTAATTAGCGAATGGGGAAGAATTTTAAAAAAGGGTGGGATCTTAAGAATTGGAGTGCCTGATTTTGACGTTATTTTAAATATTTATAGAGACAATAATAATTCTATTGAAGTTATTTTGCCTTCATTGATGGGGGGACAAGATTATAAACAAAATTTTCATTATTCAGTATTCAATAAAAAGTATTTGACATCTTTGCTTCTGAAATGTGGATTTACTGAAGTGAGGCATTGGGATCCAAAAAAAGTAGATAATCACACATTTGAAGATTGGACATCAAGTATTTATGAAGTAAATGGTAAAGTTTATCCTATCAGTCTTAACTTAGAAGCAATCAAATAAGATTATTATGATCAAAATTCCATTTATCTCTGCAATAGTTTCTACCTATAACTCTGAAGAATTTATCGAAGGTAAAATAAAAGATTTGATTGCGCAGACTATCTTCGAACAAACCGAGATAATTATTATTAATAGTGGATCTTCGCAAAACGAAGAAGAAATTGTAAAAAAATATTTAGATAATTATTCTAACATAAAATATATCAGAACTGAAAAGCGTGAATCAATTTATAAAGCGTGGAACCGTGGTATCAAAATGTCAAGGGGTCAGTTTATCACAAATGCAAACACAGATGACAGACTAAAAAATAATGCATTTGAAATTTTATCAAATTATCTTTTAGCCAATCCCGACATTGCTCTTGTTTATGCTGATCAGTATGTAACTTCAGTTCCTAATCAGCTTTTTGAAGAAACTAAATCGTATCCCAAAGCCATTGCATATAGGAGCTCGGATTTTAACTATTTTTATCAGTTAGATAGGGGGCTCGTTTTTTCGCAACCAATGTGGAAAGCTAAACTGCATTTTGAGGATAATATCTGGTATGATGAAAATTATGAAATTTGCGGTGATTATGATTTTCAGTTAAGAGTTTCTCAAAAATATAAAATGCATTATATTCCGGAATTTCTTGGCACATTTTACTTATCACCAGGTAAAAAAAATAAATCACATAATAATTTAGATGCAGTTGTTAAGGAGCGTCAAAAAATTTCCGAACCTTATATCCGTAATTACATTTCTAAAATGGAAAATAATTTTTTGCAAGAGATAATTAGTAATGAATTTAATGAGTATATAAAAATAACTATTCCTCTATTTTATATTTGGAAGCGTTTCAATTTATTCCGTAAACCAGAGTTAGTTTATAATAAGTATTATTATACAATTGAATTTGCGTATTATTTTTCAATTTTAACTTTTGTAAAACTGGGTTATAAAAATCGTGCCCTCAAGTTTGCAAATCGATTTTTAAGATATTCAAACTCAGACAGAATAGATTTAGAACGAAGTAAACTCTTAAAATAATTAAGTTTAATCTTCATAGTTAAATTATTCAATGGAACAAGTAAGTAAAAAAATTCTTTTCTTTGATCATGATCCTAAAATGTCAGGTTCATCAATTAGTCTAAAGTACATTATTGAGGAATTTAAAAAACAAGGTGCTGATGTTTACTTGTTTACTCAAAAAGAAAAAGAATTCTCTAAAATTTTTGCAAGTATGGGAGTTAAAATTTTATCCATTCCCGGATCTAAATTTAAAAGTTTCGCACTCTCAACTCATTTTGGGGATGATTACGAATTCCTTTCGTTAAACTGGTTACTTACTTTTATTAAAAATATTATTAGGATAATTATTGGTTCATTCACTAGTTGGAAAACAATTAGAGATATTAAGCCTCATCTAGTTTATCTTAACGAACACAATATGTTCTATATTGCAATTATTGCAAAAGCTTTAGGTGTAAAGACATTTATTCATTTACGAAGTAATTTTATAAAAGGTAAATTTGGGATATCAGAGAGATTAATCTCTAAATCTATCTATCGATTTAATGATTTTATTTTTGCAATTACCGAAGTAGAAGCCAAACAAATCCTTAAATACAATACGGATCAATTAAATAAAGTTATCATCCTCCCAGAATTTTTATCAGAAGATGATTTTATTTGCAATTTCAACTTGAATCAACTTCGTCAAAATTTTTCACTGCCAATTGATAAAACCATAGTCGTTTCGTTAATTGGAATAGATAGACTTAAAGGTACTTTAGAATTCTTAAAAGCAATTGATATCATTTCACAAAAAAAGAAAAATATTTATTTCGTACTTGCAGGTGAAATAAAGAACACCGGCGCAATTAAAGAAGTAAAAAAGTATTATGTTGAATGTAGCAAATTACTTTCAAAGGATCATGTAAAGAAAAACTTAAGTGTTATCGGATATACTAATAAACAGCACGAATTATTGTTTGCATCAGATATTTTGGTATCTCCTTTTAAAAAATCACACTTTTCACGGCCGATTATTGAAGCATGGGCGCTAAAAAAGCCGGTGATAACTTCAGATATTCCACACTCAAGAAGTTATGTAGAGAATGAAATAAATGGGCTATATTTTGAAAATGTTGATGATCTAGCTAATAAAATAATCCTCTTAGCAGAAGACAAAGAATTATATAATAAATTATCAGACAATGGATATAAAAAAGCGAGAGATTACTTTCTATCAACATCAAGTTTACCAAAATTGATTGAAAAGTTTAATTTTACGTTCAGTTCAAATATTTAATCAGATTGTTATAAATATTTTTAATTAAATTTATACTTATTTAATTAAAGTGTATAAATCTATATGATAAAAAATATTCTAATTAATATAGTTCAGGTTCAGGAATGAATAACCAATTAGTTGTAGCCGTAGTATTAAATTGGAATGCTGCTGACGAAACGATTGAATGCGTAAATTCATTACTAAATTCCTCATACAAAAATCTTCAGATAGTTATAGTCGATAATTTTTCAACGGATGAAAGTTTGAATATCATTAAAAAGACATTCCCCAATATAAAACTCATCTGTAACAATTTTAATAATGGATATGCCGGGGGAAATAATCTTGGAATTAAATGGGCTCTCAGTATAAATGCAGATTATATTTTAATATTAAACAATGATGTCGCAGTCGATACATCTATGGTTGATATTTTAGTGAATAAGCTAGACCAAAATTCTAATATCGGAGTTATTACCGGCAAAGTTTTTTATAAGGATAAACCAAACAGAATCTTCTCTGGTTTTGGTAAATTTATTTGGTGGAGATGTTCTGGTGTAAATAGAGGAACTATGTTTGGTCGTTTTTATTTACACAATCGCGAAGGTAAAGTCAATTATATCAGTGGTGTTTTATTTCTTGCTAGAGCTGAAGTCTTTAAGAGGTTAGGATTATTAGATGAAAAATATTTTATGTATTTCGAAGATCTTGAGTTTTCATTCAGAGCTTCACAAAAATATTCTCTCTTCTATACTCCAAATGCAATAGCATTCCATAAAAGTGGAGGCGGCACAAGATGGGGCAATTATTCTGATATCTATCTTTATTATCAAACCAGAAATAGACTAATCGTTTTTGAGGATAAACACATAATTTACAGGTTATATGTTATCGCTTTTACTATTTTTATAATTGTTGCAAAATCAATGGTTATTTTATTATCTCTAAATAAAAATGGTAAAACTATTAATAAAAGAATAAGTGCTTTATGGAAAGGTTTAAAGGATGGGTTAGTTTATAACTTTAATAGGAATAATCTTAGTAGTACAAAATTTTTAAAGTAAATTACTTTGGATAAAAAAATTAAAATAGCACATATTGTAACAAATTTTGCACTCGGTGGTGCTCAAGATTATCTCATCACCACTATACAAAATCTTGATCAAAATAAATTTGATCTTTTCATATTTGGACATATGGAAGGGGAGAGAACACAAGTATTAGATAAATTAAAAAATGTACACTGTGTTAATGTATCCGCTTTATCAAGAGAAATATCACCATTCAAAGATTTAATTGCAATTTTCCAAATATTTAGGTTAGTTAAAAAGTATAAAATTACTCTCGTTCACACTCATTCGTCCAAAGCAGGTGTGATTGGAAGAATTGCAGCAAAATTAGGAGGGGTAAAAATAATCGTTCATACGATTCATGGTTTTTCATTTCACGATTTTATGAATAGAGGCAGAAGAACGGCATTTATTTTTTTAGAACGCTTAATGGCTCGTATTACGGATGCATTGTTATTAGTTTCAAAAAAAGAAAAAAAAATTGCTACTGAGTTAAAAATAATTCCCAAAAAATATTTGGAAACGATCTACAATGGTGTTGATTATTTACCATTTGCAGATTTAGTCAATAGAATCAACTTAAGGAAGACACTTAATTTTAGTGATAGAGATTTTGTTATTGGGTTTTCAGGAAGATTTTCACAGCAGAAAGCCCTGCATATACTAATAGAGTCATTCAGTATAATAAATAAAGAATTTCCGGAGACGCGATTACTGCTCGTTGGAGATGGACTTTTGAAGAATCAATTAGAAGCCCAAGCCAAAAAACTAAATATTATTGATAAGATTCGAATAACTGGATTTAAAAATGATGTTGCACAATTTTATAAAATTATGGATGTTTTTGTGATGACTAGTCTTTGGGAAGGGCTTAGTAGGTCATTAGTAGAAGCGATGTATGCCAAACTTCCAGTAATTGCCACTGATGTAGGTGGCACTGCTGATGCTGTCAGAGATGGTGAAACTGGGTGGTTAATAAAACCCAATGATGCTCAAGTCTTAGTAATCGCTTTGCGTGAGGCTATAAGATATCCAGATTTAAGAAAAAAAATGGGAGAGATTGGATATAATTGGGCGCGTAATACTTTCGATGTTGAAAAAAATTGCAAACAAATTTCTGATTTATATGAGAAAATAATTTATGAAAAAGTTTAACTAGTCATTCATGTCCAAATCCACGGAAAAAATATTACTTCTTCTTACAGATTTTCTAATGATAAACCTGGCATGGTTTGTTTACAGTTATATCCGATTACAAACAGGCTGGTTTGATTTAATTATTGCTCCTGAGTTTTTTGTACCAATGCTTGTAATCTATTTCTACTGGCTTATCATTTTTACTTTTGTCGGAATGTACCGCACTTGGTTTGCTTCATCCCGATTTGATGAAATCTCAACTTTATTTAAAGCTACATTTTTCGGAATCTTTCTTCTCTTCTTCTTAATCTTTATCGATGACTATATGCATAATGTTGCAACTGCAACACGAATTTTAATTTTCATTTATTGGGGATTGTTTTTATTCTTTGTTGGGTCCGGCAGAATTTTTATTAGAAGTTTGCAAAGAAATTTATTAATTAAAGGTATTGGGAGAAGATGCGGTTTGATTATTGGTTATAATGAAAAGGGTAGAGAAGTTCTAGATTCAATTAGTAACGCTCCGGCACTTGGGATAGATATAGCAGCTTTTGTTGCGGTAAGAAATGAAAATATCGGAAAAGATTATCAAGGAATTAAAGTTGAAGGAACAACTGAACAGTTAAATGAAATAATCGTAAAATATAATGCTAAAGAAATTATTATCGCTCTCGAAAAGGAAGATCACGATGTATTAATTGATGTAATATCTAAAACAGAGGGTAAAAATTTAAACTTAAAAATCGTTCCTGATCTGTATGAAATCCTGAGCGGACAAGCTCGCACAAGTCAGATTTACGGCATTCCACTTATTGATATTATGCCAGAGTTAATGCCCGTGTGGGAAAAGAAACTAAAACGTCTAATGGATATTTTTATTTCTTTCTTGATCTTGATTGTAAGTTCTCCGGTAATACTTTTAACCTCAATAGCAATCAAAATAGATAGTGAAGGTCCTATTTTCTTTAAACAGGAAAGATTGGGACAGAACGGAAAATTATTTAATGTTCATAAGTTTCGTTCGATGATAAAAGATGCTGAAAAATACAGCGGACCTGTTTGGTCGCAGAAAGATGATCCGCGGGTAACACGAATGGGAAAAATTATAAGAAGATTTCGCATCGATGAGATTCCGCAGATGTATAATGTGCTTAAAGGTGAAATGAGTTTAGTAGGACCAAGACCTGAACGTGCATTCTTTGTTGAAAAACTTTCTCAGGAAATTCCTTATTATAAAAGAAGATTAAAAGTTCGTCCCGGTGTTACGGGCTGGGCACAGATAAAACATAAATACGATGAAACGATTGAAGATGTTAAAATAAAATTACGTTATGATCTTTTTTATATTGAGAATATGTCAATAAGAATGGATTTCAAAATATTACTTCGTACAGTGTTTGTTGTACTTTTTGGAAAAGGGCATTACAATTAGGCGCAAAGCGCATAGAGCAGAGGGCATAGCGTGAATCGAAAGAGGAATAATCGTAGGGCGTAAAGAATAAAGCAAAGAGCTGAGCGTAAATATTATTTTGAAAAACTTAAGGGATTCTTAATGAAATCAAAATTTAGATTTCAGGATTTAGAAATTTGGAAGTTGGCTATTGAAATTGCTGACGAGTTATTTGATATTGCTGATGAGCTTGAACGAAAACATTTATTTAGATTTGCCGAACAATTAAGAGGTTCAGGAATGAGTATGTCCAACAACATTTCCGAAGGTTCCGGTTCCGAATGGGAAAAAGAGTTTAAGAACTTTTTGAACATAGCAAGAAGATCAGCTTTTGAAAATGCAAATATTTTAATATTACTAAATCGTAGAAAAATTTTGACTGATGAAATTGTTGAAAAACTCCTGGATAAGCTTGATAAAGAATGTAGAATGATAACCAATTTTAAAAAAACAATATAATAATTATACGCTTAGCGCTATGCGCTTTGCTCTATGCGAAAATTATGAATCATAATAAATCATTAGTCATAATTCCAACCTATAATGAGTTGGAGAACATGCCGAAGCTTATTCCAGCAGTATTAAGCCAGGATGATAATGTCCACATACTAATCGTTGATGATAACTCACCGGATGGAACAGCAAAATTTGTAGAAGAACAATCCGCAAAAAATAATCGAGTTCATCTCATCAAACGGGAAAAGAAAACAGGTTTGGGTACTGCATACATAGCTGGATTTAAGTATGCGCTTCAAAATGAGTATGATTATATCTTTGAAATGGATGCTGATTTTTCTCATGATCCAAATGAAATAAAAAATTTTTTAATCGCTATTAAAGAAAACGATTTGGTTTTAGGCAGTCGTTATATTAATGGCGTTCGTGTTTTAAATTGGCCGATGCGTCGTTTACTTCTTAGTTTTTTTGCAAGTGTTTATACAAGACTAATAACCGGATTACCGGTACGTGATGCAACAGGCGGCTATAAATGTTTTCGCAGAAGTGTATTGGAAGCAATTGATTTAAATAGAGTAAGATCAAACGGATATTCATTTCAGATCGAAATGACATTTAAAGCTTATGCAAAGGGATTTAAGATTAAAGAAATTCCAATTGTTTTTGTTGATCGCGTAAAAGGTAAATCCAAAATGTCCCGAAAAATTGTTCGTGAAGCAGTAACAATGGTTTGGAAACTTAGGTTGCAAAATATTTTTGGCAAATTGTAAGGATCACAAATTGGATCTTTCAATAATCATAGTAAACTATAACGTAAAAGAATTCCTTCAGAATTTACTTCACTCCATAGAAAAAGCCTCTTCCAATATAACTAAAGAAATAATTGTTGTCGATAATGCATCTGATGACGGCAGTATAGAATTTATTAATGAAAAATTTCCTAAAGTAAAGTTAATCGCTAACAATGTAAATCTCGGTTTTGGCAAAGCAAATAATATTGGATTTAAACAAGCGACAGGTAAATTCATTCTTCTTATTAATCCTGATACAATTGTTGCAGAAGACACATTGGAAAAGATGATTCGTTTCATTGAGACTAATAAAGATGCAGGATTAGCTGGATGTAAAATCTTAAATCCTGATGGAACATTGCAGCTTGCATGCAGAAGAAGCTTTCCGGGTCCCTGGACATCATTTACAAAAGTAATCGGTTTAAGTTCGCTTTTTCCTGATAGTAAATTGTTTGCTTGCTACAATCTAACTTATCTAAATGAGAATCAAACTTACGAAGTTGATGCGATCTCCGGATCCTTTATGATGATGAGAAAAGAAGTTTATGAAAAAGTTGGAGGATTTGATGAACAGTTTTTTATGTATGGCGAAGATCTTGATCTTTGTTACAGAATTCAGAAATCAGGATTTAAAGTTTACTATGTTCACACCGCACAAATAATTCATTATAAAGGTGAAAGTACAAAACGAAGCAGTCTTGATGAGACGAAAGTTTTTTACAGCGCAATGCATTTATTTGTAAAAAAACATTTTTCCAGTTCATTTCTTGTCGAGCTGATATTGCGAAGCGCTATTGCTGTACGAAGTGCTTTTGCATTTGTTGGATCAAGAAAACTTATCATCATTTCTGTTGTCTTGGATTTTCTATTTTTCGATTTGTGTTTGTTTTTTGCAGAACGAATTTATCTGCAGTTGAGTGGCTGGAAAGGTTTTCCACATTTTGCCATCCCCATCGTTTATACTATCCCCGCACTCATCCAGATAATTACATCTTTCGCGGCAGGGAATTATAAAAAGGATAAATTATCGGTTTCAAAAACACTGATTGCAATTTTAATAAGTCTGCCAATACTTACATCGCTAACTTTTTTCTTTAAAAATTTTGCATTTAGTCGAGCTATAGTTCTGATAACTTATACGTTCTTAATCTTTTTACTTCCACTTTGGAGGATTGCAGCAAAATTAATTCTTAAAATTGGTTTGATTGATGATTCGACTAGAACTTATAGAACATTGTTAGTCGGACTTAACGAAAACTCTGTTCAAATAGGCAGAAAACTCAGGAAGAAAAAAACTGATAGAAGAACTTTAGTTGGATTGATTGGATTTACCAACAAAGATATTGGAAATAAAATCGATTCATTCGATGTAATTGGTACTGATCAAAATATAAGACGAGTTATTAAAGAAAATAAAATTAATGAAGTTATTTTTTCATCCGATGGATTAACATATAATAAGATGATGGAAATTGTTGGAAAATGCCAGAATGAAAATGTGGATTTCAAAATTGTTGGCAGCAATCTTGATTTTATTGTTGGTAAAACTGCTGTAACAATGCTTGATGATATGCCGCTGATTGAATTAAACTATAACATTTCAAAGCCTCAACAAAAATTTTTAAAAGCTATATTTGATTATTCAATTACACTGCCATCTTTATTTTTAATATACCCTTTAATATATTTAAAAAGCAAAATGGCAAAGACCCAATCTGATTTTACAAAATTTATTATGGGATTTCCCCAAATTGTTTCAGGAAATGCCAGCTTAGTTGGTCCGTTGACAAACGGAAGTGACAAGAACCAATTTTATGGTAAAAGAGGTTTAACCGGATATTGGTATATTGAAGGCAGCGAATCAGAAGAAACTGAAAAAATGAATTTTTATTATGCAAAAAATCAAACCATCTGGCTTGATTTAGAAATTCTGGTAAGATCTTTAAAAAAAATGTGGAGCAATAATTAAAGATGGCTAAGACAATCTTGGATTTTGAAAAACCGATTTATGAATTGGAATCAAGATTAGAAGAGATGCGAAAGTTTTCCGATAATCTTGATATCGAAAGCGATATTATCAGATTGGAAGAAAAAGTTAGACAATTGAAAATCGAACTTTACAAAGATCTTTCAAGATGGCAGCGCGTTCAATTAGCCCGGCATCCGGATAGACCTTTTACACTTGATTACATTTATTCAATGACGGAAACTTTTGTAGAACTGCATGGTGATAGATCATTTAAAGATGATAAAGCAATAGTTGGAGGATTAGCATCCATAGGAAATCACAAAGTAGTAATTATGGGGCAGCAAAAAGGTAGGGATACAAAATCCAATGTTTACAGAAATTTTGGAATGATGAATCCTGAGGGTTACCGCAAAGCGTTAAGATTAATGAAACTTGCTGAAAAATTTAATCGTCCGGTTATTACTTTGGTTGATACTCCCGGAGCTTTTCCAGGACTTGAAGCAGAAGAACGCGGACAGGCTGAGGCAATTGCAAGAAATTTATTTGAGATGAGTAAACTTCGTGTGCCTATTATTGTTGTAATCATTGGTGAAGGTGCGAGTGGAGGCGCTTTGGGCATTGGTGTTGGTGATAGAATTTTAATGTTGGAAAATTGCTGGTATTCTGTAATCAGCCCGGAATCCTGCTCAAGTATTTTATGGAGAAGCTGGGATTATAAAGAACAAGCTGCTGAAGCCCTAAAACTTACAGCACCTGATTTATTGGAACAGGGAATAATTGATAGAATAATACAGGAACCTCTTGGCGGCGCACATAAAAATCATAAAGAAGCCGCGGATTATTTGAAATCAGCATTGATCGAAGAACTTGATTTACTTATAAAAATTAAACCTGATAAGCTTGTTGATAATCGTATTGAGAAATTTGGTAAGATGGGAGTTTTTACGGAATAGAATTCATAAAAATTAATTGTCAGTCTGAGCCTGTCGAAAACTGACCTTTTCCATAAACCTTTTAAACTTATTTAGAGTTCACACTTCGACAGGCTCAGGGTGACAAAGTTTATATTTCAATGACTATCCTTTTAACTCCAAAAATATTTTAATTAATTATGCTTAAACACTACACTGAACTAAGAGTTAGATATGCAGATACTGATCAAATGAGATTTGCATACAACGGAAAATATTTTGAGTACTTTGAAGTTGGCAGAACTGAAATGATGCGCGAAGTTGGGTTGCCTTATGAAGTGATTGAGAACAGCGGATTCTTTATGCCGGTTATCGAAACAAAAATACATTTTTTTGCACCTGCTTTTTATGATGAGCTATTAGTGATTGAAACTCGTGTAGAAAAATTGCCATCAGTTAAAGTTCATATCGATCATATAATAAAAGCAAAAGAACGGGATGTTGTTATTTGCGAAGGTTACGTTGAGTTAGCTTTTCTTGATGCGAAATCAAAAAAACCTACACGCGCACCAAAATTATTTATTAATGCAGTAAAAAAATATTACGATTAGATGATGAACAAATCTATTTTAAAACTTATTAACAATGCTTTAAAGGAAGATATCGGTAAAGGTGATATCACAACAAAAGCTACTATTGGTAAATCAAAAAAAGCTATTGGAAAATTTCTTGTTAAAGCTGATGGAATTATCGCAGGATTAGAAATTGCAAAAGCAGTTTTCAAAGTTGTTGATTTCAAAACAAAGTTTGAAATAAAAATAAAAGATGGTTCATTTGTAAAATACGGTGATGTTGCTGCAATCGTTACTGGCAAAGCTCAATCTTTATTAATTGCAGAAAGAACTGCACTTAATTTTTTACAACGGATGAGCGGAATTGCAACGTCGGCAAATCTTTATTCCGATCAAACTAAGCACACAAAAGCTAAAGTTATTGATACTCGTAAAACAGTTCCTGGTTTGCGTTCTTTAGATAAAATGGCTGTTAGGCTTGGAGGATGTAAAAATCATCGCATTGGTTTGTTCGATATGTTTTTAATAAAAGATAATCATATTGAGGTTTCAGGTTCAATAACAAAAGCAGTTGAAGCTTGCGTGACGTATCAGAAAAAACATCACACAAAATTTAAAATTGAAGTTGAAACCAAAAACCTGAAAGAAGTTGAAGAAGCACTTACTACAAAAGCAGACATAATTATGCTTGATAATTTTACAATTGATGAAATGAAAAAAGCTGTTCAGATTATTAATATTAAATGCAAAGTTGAAGCATCAGGCGGAGTTAATCTTGAAACTGTAAAAGCTATTGCAGAAACCGGCGTAGATTTTATTTCAGTCGGAGCTTTAACACATAGCGTTAAAGCCTTAGATATTTCTCTGGAAATTACGATTAAAGAAAAAGTTTGATGAAAGAAAAAATTAAGGAACTGACAAAGGACACTGCAATTTACGGCGTTAGCACAATGCTGGGGAGGTTTCTCAATTTTATTTTAGTTCCATTTTATACAAACGTTTTTCTTCCCGCAGATTATGGTCTTGTAATTTTAATTTATTCATACATCGCCATTTTCAATATTATTTTTTTATATGGAATGGATTCCGCTTTTCTTAAATACGCTGCCTTTAAAGACATTGGCGATGAAAAGGATAATTTTTCAACTCCATTCATTAGCGTTTTTGTTACATCAGTTATTTTTTCCGGGTTAATAATTTTATTAAAAAATCTCATCTCCATCTTTTTAAATCTTCCTTTAGAAAAAAGTTATCTGATCATTCTATCCTCATTAATATTATTCTTTGATTCTAATGCGGTTATTTCATTTTTAAAATTAAGACTTGAAAGAAAAGCAAAATTATTTTCCATCATTAAAATCTTAAGCATCTTTATTAATATTGCGCTTAATGTTTTTTTAATCGTAATTCTTAAGTGGGGAATAGATGGGATATTCATTAGCAATCTTGCCGCCTCGTTGTTAGCATTTTTACTTCTGCTACCTACAACAATTAAAAACTTTAAGTTAAGTTTTCATAAAAAACTATTCCAAAGATTATTAAAATTTGGATTGCCTTATTTACCCGCAGGTTTTGGTGTAATGCTTGTACAGGTAATTGATGTCCCAATTCTGCAAGGGCTCACTGATATGAAAACAGTTGGAATTTATAAAGCAAATTATAAGCTGGGAATATTTATGATGCTTTTCGTAAATATGTTTCAGTATGCCTGGCAGCCATTCTTTTTAAATAATGCGAAAGAAGAAAATGCAAAGGAACTATACTCAAAAGTGCTTACGTATTTTACGATTGTAGGAAGTACTCTTTTGGTTTTGTTATCACTCTTTATTTCAGATATTGTAAAAATTAATTTTGCCGGATTTTCAATTATCGGAAAAGAATATTGGGGTGGACTTTACATTGTTCCTGTGGTTCTACTCGCTTACTTATTCAATGGATTATATGTAGTTTTTTCAGCAGGAATATTTATTGAAGAAAAAAGTATTTATGCTCCGATTGTTGCGGGTCTTGGCGGTTTAACAAATGTGGTGGCAAATTATTTGTTAATCCCATCTTTAGGTATTATGGGTGCAGCACTTGCAACACTTGCAAGTTATGTTGTGATGGCAGTTGGATATTATTTAGTAACACAAAAGTATTATCATATTCGATACGAATACTCAAAGCTCATCAAGATTTCATTGAGTTTAATTATTACGGGTTTTTCATTTTATCTGCTCAGTTATTTTGGATACTTAAACTTATTGCTAAAAACTGTCTTATCAATTCTTTTTGTTTCGTTCATAATAATATTTGCATTCGATCGAAACGAAATTAGCTTTTTTAAAACTAAATTTTTACGAAGATAAATGACTGAAGAAATAAAAATAAAAGTAAAAAGATTGAGTGATGAGTTTTCTGATATTCCTTTACCAGGTTATGCAACGCCCGGCAGCGCAGGAATGGATATTCGAGCAGCATTAAAAGAAGATGTTATTCTTCTACCAGGGAAAGTTGAATTAATCCCTACAGATATTTCTGTAGAAATTCCTTTGGGATATGAAATTCAAGTTAGACCCAGAAGCGGATTAGCTGCAAATCATAGTATCGGAATTCTAAACTCTCCCGGCACTATTGATTCTGATTATCGCGGTGAAGTGAAAATTATTATTATGAATTTTGGTAAAAAGGATTTTAATATTTCCAGAGGCGATAGAATTGCACAATTAATTGTTTCAAAAGTTTACACTGCAAAAATTGAAGAAGTAAAAGAGTTAAATTCATCTCATCGTGGTGAAGGTGGATTTGGGCATACTGGGAAAAAGTAAAAAGGCGATCCGAAGATCGCCTTAAGAATGACAAGTGTTATAAGTTAGATTATTTTAAAAGAATCATCTTCTTAGAACTCACAAAATCACCAGCTTGTAATTTATAAATGTAAACTCCGCTTGCAAGTGAGCTTGCATTGAAGTTTACTTCATACTTACCTGCAATCTTTTCTTCATTAACTAAAGTTGCAACTTCGCTTCCAAGTATGTCATATATTTTAAGAGTTACTACTCCATCTTTTGGAAGCTGGTAACGAATTATTGTGCTTGGGTTAAACGGATTTGGATAATTTTGTGCAAGATCATAAGTAGTTGGGATTTCGCCTCCCGTAAAGTTTACTTTGTTAAAACTCTTCTTTGCAAGTATTGTGTTATCGCTAACTATATTTGCAAGTGTGTAGTTTGCATTTCCAGTTTCATTTGATACTAATCTCAAGTAGTACTCACCAGGAGTTATTCCCGAGCAATCAACCTGATAATCTATGTTTGCATACCTTTCAAGGTTTGTCTTATCGTAAGTTACATTATCAAATGTACCAACAATATGATTTGTAAGTGCATTAACAAGTTCTGCTTTAAAGTTAACTGCATCCGAGGATGTTAAAGCAGAATCAGGATTTGATTTTTTAACAACGCTATAGATGTTAGAAAAATAAAAATTAGTTCCCGGACTTAAAGTAAAGTTTTCTGT
>JAVHOU010000073.1:0-19156 GCA_036170275.1 Ignavibacteriaceae bacterium | reverse complement strand
CGATAGATTAGAAATATTTTTCTTATCTCTTACATCTGATAATGAAGTTATAGTTGTAACGTTACAGCGAAGTGACCCAACTGTATTATCTCCAAGGGTTATTTGATTAGTTGCTCCATTTGATGATGGTTGTGCATTGTAACCCAAGCACGTTAAATGACGACCTGTGGTTATATTGTAACCAGCGAGATACCCCAAAGCTGTGTTTCCAACGCCATCGGTGTTGTTATATAAAGAAGACTCACCCAAAGCTGTGTTTTGATTTCCGATTGTGTTGTTATATAAAGAAGACTCACCCAAAGCTGTGTTTCCTGAACCATAGGTGTTGGAAAGCAAAGAACCATATCCCAGAGCTGCGTTAGAATTGCCTGTTGTGTTGGAAAACAAAGAATATGAACCTATAGCTGTATTTTGGGAGCCAGCGGTGTTGAAAGCTAATGAATTCAATCCCACTGCCGTGTTAACGTAACCGGTGGTATTTGAATATAAGGAACTCAATCCTAAAGCTGTATTGTAATAGCCTGTAGTGTTGGAATTTAATGAATTCCAACCCAAACCTGTGTTATCATAACCGGTCATTGTAAAATTGCCGGCGTTTATACCCATAAAAGTATTGCCCAACCCATAGTTGTGTATAAATCTATCGGCTCCTTTAAATATCACTCCACTATTTAATTTTAGATACCCTGTTGCTTGATCAAGAGTGAGAAAAGTAGTTGAACCATCTTTAATTATAAAGGAGCCACTTGAACCAAGCGTGTTGGTTATGTTGTTTTGAGAAAACATAGTAGTAGAGCAAACACAAAGAACAAAAAACAAAGTCAATATTGTTCCACGAAAGGCGGATTTTCCCGAAGGGACAAACTGCATTTCATTCAATCCTCCTAAGGCGGATTTCATTTCATTCAACATTTTATTTTTCCTTTTTTATTTAGTTACATATTCCATTGGTATTTTAGATTGAATTTATTTTTTGTTCGATCATCAATGCCAAAGACATTTTTAAAATTTATTTTTTTTATTTGAGTAATTGCATCTTCTTTGTTTCAACAAAAGAACCAGCAGTAAGTTTGTAGAAATATATTCCACTTGCCAACTGAAGACCTGCCTGTCGGTAGGCAGGCTGCCGACTGAGGACTTGAATTCCACCTTATAACTTCCTGCAGGTTTTTCTTCGTTAACCAACAATGCAATTTCATTACATTATTTAGTTAGTGGTTCACTAAAATAATTTATCTATTTCACTTTTTCCCAATAATCTGTAAACATTCCTTCAGCGGTTGCAGTACTCTTATTACCTTCAAAAGTTACAGTCGGAGGATCGAACGGAAATTTGAATTCTAACTTTTTCCCATTGAAATTAATTGGAACAGTCTTTGTCTGGTCAGTAATATAAGTAACTCCCTTGCCGCCAATTTCATCATTGTTTACACCGAAATGAATTGTTTCGGTAAACTCTTTATCGGTCAGCTTGTAAGTAGAATAAACCGAATAAGAATAATGTTTTCCGTTTTTATCAACAGATAGAATATTAAAATTTCTTATATCTTTAGTGAACGTCTGAATGCCCATTATCATAGGGGGTTTTACGGTTGTTCCGTCCGGAAGTTTGCGCCACAATAATTTATATGTTCCCTCAATTGAGGGTGTTTTTAATAAATGAGCTTCTTTCGGTTGATTGATATATGTGAAGCTTAGGAAACTAAAGGCAGTCACCATTAGTACAACAACTAACAAAGTTTTGGTTTTCATTTTGATACCTTTTGTTAATAAATGATTTATTTAATTACATTAATTATTAATTCTTCTTATGAAATGATTCTATTTGCTCTTTCGTAAACTTATCTACCTTTTCTATTTTAGCTTGATCACGAACTGAAACCGGTAGCATTTCTAAAGCTGATTTTTCATCTTTACTGTTTACTATTAGATATCCAGTATGATCACCGGACATACATCCCCATTCAATTTTTGATAACAATTTAGAATTATCCTTCGATATTTTGTCTAATGATGCAAGACAACTTTCTGCGGTGTGAGGTAATTTTATTAAATATGTATTATCCCCGCTTCCTTTTAATTCACTTACATGCATTCCATAATTTAACCTTGTTCCCAATACTAAAAGCAGAACAACAATAAAAAATGAAATTTTGTTTCTAGAGCGATTTACCTTTTCCATTTTCCTATCCTTTATGATGTTAAAAAATAATTTTAATTGATTTTATAAAACACAAAATCCAGTACCTCCAAAGCCAGGCACTTATATATATTTAACTGCTATCCATATATTCTCCTTATTACTTTTATATGATAAGAAAATACGATATCAATCTGCATTCATAAAAATGAGATGATATTTTATTACCTGAAATTTGGGCACCTTTTATTCTTTCCTTTAACTAAAGAATCATTTCAGAATCTTAAGATTTAAATTCCTGATCAATTCGTCAATTAAATGGCGGCACGACACAACAAGAAATTTTTCAGATGTCTGTAAATAATAATTAACGAAAATTATGAACTTGAACCTGCACACAGCATCCAAGATTAAGGAGAAAACAAAGATTAGAGAAAGAAGTGGGATAGATTAGTTATATCTATAGACCTTCCTTAAAATATAGAATTAGTCTTCACTGAAAACTTCGACTATTTTCTGATAAAAAGCAAGAAGAATAAGCTTGTTAGAAGCAAGGAAAAGTCCTGCCAATTTTTTAGCAGGACTTTAAGAAAGACCTAACAAAAATATTTTTTATTTCAACAATATCATTTTTTTAGTTTCAACAAATGAACCTGCCTGAAGTTTGTAGAAATAAATTCCTGATGATAATTGTGAGGCATTAAAATTAACTTCATAACTTCCAACTGGTTTTTCTTCATTCACTAATGTTGCTACTTCTTTTCCAAGAACATCATAAACTTTAAGAGATACTTGCGAGTTGCTGGCTACTTGATACTCGATTCTAGTAGATGGATTAAATGGATTTGGATAATTCTGATTGAGAGTAAATCTTTCAGGTATATTTATATTCTGTGGATCTTCTACCCCGGTTATATTTACATTATACTTATCGTTAAGATAATTCTCTATTGCTAATCTGTCTGTGTTTGAAAGAATCGTATCATAAACCATTAATTCGGCGATATCACATTTTGCGCGGACTGTTCCCAAATTCGGAAAATTATCAGTAGAGCCAAGTCCTCCGCCAGAACCTGTTGAATCACCAAGTTTAGCAGAAATAAGGACATCATTACCAACGGTTACCATAGATGCATCATTTCCATTCCAACGCGTTGTTGTATTAAATATTGTTGAGTCGCTGATAATATTTATGTTTCTCCATTCATCATATTTAGCAATATTTGGGGCAGTCGCTTGTATAAGATTAGTTGCATCTCCTGCAATACCAATATTGATAATATCATCACTATTATTAAAACCTCGCATCTTAATAATAAAATGCTCACCGGGTGTAAAAGATCCACCAGGACCAGAGACTAAAACAAAACCGGGGAAATTAGCGGGCCCCGAAACACCGGATTTATTTTTGAACACCATAAATAGACTGATTTGAGTCATTATCTTTGAACCTGTAAGTCCTAACCTGTCGTTCTCACCGTCAAAGCGTAGAACCGGTTTGCCATTAAGTACGTTATTCACTAATAGAGACTGGCGGCTGGTATCAGATTCAATTGCATCATTCCCATTTCCGCTTTGATCTGCCCATTTGCTCACTCTATTATTATTGTGAACAATTCCGGCATCTGCTTTAAGCCAGAGTGTTAAACCATCTGATGGGATTAGAGGCGCTGCAGCTTGATGCCATACAAAATCTGTTATTTCAATATTATAAATATGATTTAATGAGTCGTAATCTATTTTATAAGTTGTAGGATAATATCCTTCTTTTTGAAATTCCGCAGGCTGCTTTATGCTTTCGCTAAAATGAGGATGCGTTTCCAGATAAGCTGTTGTAAACATCGGTTCATGGAAACTAAATTTACCTTTGGCATATCCATAAATAAATGTTTTATCAAAGACATTTCCATGAAATTCAGATGCAGTAGTATCAGTCCAATGTGTTCCCATTTGAGGAACACCTGAAGGATCACCTACATAATCCGGAGGAACAAATCGAGGCTCAACTTTAATAAGATCAGGCCCGCCCGGTATTGCTTCCCGTTCTTCCTTACTAATTATATAAAAGTGAAGATCAAAATGAGGTAAAGTGTAAATACCAATTGGTGGATGTCCCATAGGATTCCAATCAAATAAGATATGATTGAATAACGTATCCGATGCATTTTTAGGTAAATTGAGATGAGTCATACTCCCCGTTTCAGGTAGATTCGTCAAAACACCTTCAGTTAAAGTGAGACCTATACTTTGAGGATTATTGGAAACATCTGTTTTTACCCATGCTTTTATAGTACCGTTCCCTAATGATGCTGAATCACCATAGGTTGTTTCCTGAGAATATAGAAAGTGAGGTAAAAAGGAAAATATGACCAATAATACAGACAATCTTAAAAAAGAAAAGTTTTTCATAAGAACTCCTTTAATTGTTAAAAATATTAATTAGAATTACGGTTACAAATAAACAAAATCGTAGGGGGCACTGCATAGCAGTATTGTTCCATTTACTTATACTATTGTTGCATCCGTAAAAAATGATAGATTTTGTGGAATTTTGGAGAGAAGTAGTAAATAAAAAAATGAAATCTTTATTCCTTTATTTCACTGGGCGGGTAACCAAATTCTTCTTTGAAACACTTAGCAAAGTATTGCGGGCTTGAAAATCCTAAGGAATATGCTATCTCGGAAATATTCCCCTGTTGTTCTTCAATCATCTTTTTTGCTTTCGACAACTTTACTATTCTAATAAATAAGGTTGCCGATTTTCCGGTCAATGCTTTTAATTTTCTGTGTAATTGTGTCCTGCTCATTGCCACTTCACTGCAGAATTCTTCCATATTAAATTCTTCCTCGGAAATGTGCTTCTCAATTACTTCTCTAACTTTGATCATAAATTTCTCATCTAAACTTGTTCCCTTTTTTCCATCAGACCTTAATACATATTCAAGCTTACTGTACTTTGCCTGCAATTTTCTTCTGATTTTAATCAGGTTTTCAATTCTTGCCCGCAGTTCCTTTAAATCAAAAGGTTTTGTCAGATAGTCATCAGCACCTGTTTCTAATCCTTCAATTTTATTTTCCTGTCCCGATCTTGCAGTCAACAAAATTATTGGAATGTGATTAGTCTTCTCATCGTTCTTTAAAATTCTTGTCAATTCATTCCCATCCATCTTCGGCATCATCATATCGCTAATAATAAGATCCGGAATTATTTTTTCTGCTTTTCTTACACCTTGTTCTCCGTTTACTGCTTCTTCAATACGATAACTATCACCCAGCGATTCTTTTATATATTCTCTCATATCATAATTGTCTTCCACAACCAGAATTATTGTTTTCTCTTCCAACTGATCTTTTATCACCCCATCATTAATACTTATTGCAATCGGATCAGTAGCGGTTTTACTATGCGAAGATGTATAAACTTCCTGTTCAACAGGAAGAATTGAAGTTTCTGTTTTTTCCGTATTAATTATTTCATCATCCTTCAGGTGAGAACTTCCTAACGGAAGAGTTACAATAAATTCTGTCAAGTTATTTCTTGTATTTAGTTGGTCTTCGATTTTACTTTCAACAATAATCTTTCCATGGTGAAGATCTACTAATTCCTTTGTTAATGCCAATCCAATTCCTGTACCTTCATGCTCTTTTGAAAATGAACTATCTACTTGATAGAAGCGATCAAATAGTTTTGGTATTTCTTCCTGAGGTATTCCAATTCCCGTATCTTTTATTTTTATTTCCACAAATCTTTGCCCCTGTCTGGTATTGTCATTTCGACTGGAAGGAGAAATCTTATCCCTATTAATATTAAAAGATTTCTCAGTCAAAGATTCCTTCGAAATGACAATTGGTTTTTTTTCATCAAAAATTTCGCTTATTGATACTGTAACCGTTCCTTCCTCCGGAGTAAACTTGAACGCATTTGATAAAAGGTTTGCAAGTATCTTCATCATTTTTTCTCTGTCAAAGTATAATTCAATAAAATCTTTTTCTGGCAGCAGTTTAAGAGTGATATCCTTTGATTCCGCCAATGACTCAAAAGATAGAGCAACTCCTTTTACAAATGAAACAATGTTCCCTTTCGAAGCTTCGAGTTTTAGTTTTCCCGATTCTAATTTTGAGAGATCAAGCAATTGATTAATAAGCTGCAGTAAACGCCTTGAGTTTCGCTTGATGATATTGGCGTCTTTAATTATATCATCTGATGTTTTTGAAATAATTTTTTCTGCGGGTCCGAGTATTAAAGTAAGCGGTGTTCTAAACTCGTGTGAAATATTTGCAAAGAATCTGGATTTTATTTTCTCCGTTTCCTCTTTTTCATTCAATACTGCCTTATCAACTTTAACCTGGTTTTTATAGGATATTCTGTTCATCTCATAACGCCTTATTCCATACAGAGCAAAGATGAAAAAACCAGCGTATGATAGATAAGCCCACCAGGTTTTCCAGAATGGGGGACTAATAATTATTGATATCGATGTTCCGGCTTCATTCCACACGCCATCGTTGTTTGATCCTTTTACTCTGAATATATATTTTCCCGGATCGAGATTTGGATATGAAGCAAAATGCCTTGTGCCTGAATAAACCCAATTCTTATCCACTCCTTCCATCTTATGAGCAAATTGATTTCTTTCAGAGCTTATATAACTTAAAGCTGCAAATTCGATTGATAAAAAATTTTCAGAATAAGATAAATTTATCTCTTTACCGAAAGCAACCGGTCTGTCAAATATTTTTAAGGATGTTATTACAGTTGGGGGAATAAATGGATTATCTTTAATGCTATCAGGATGAAAACGAGTTAGTCCGCCGGGTCCTCCAAAATAAATTTCTCCGTTCTCTGTTTTACAACCTGTAAAATAAAATCTATTGCTAGTAAATCCATACGTGATATCATAATTCTTAATCTTACCGGTTTCAGGATTAAACTTTGAAATACCATTGTCGGTACTAAACCATAAATTTCCATGAGCATCATCTTCTATCGCAAAAATTAAATTGTTTGGGAGACCATCCTTTTCAGTAAAATGAATAAATGAATGGGTTGAACGAATGTATTTATTCAAGCCAACGTTTGTTCCGAACCAAATGTTTCCTTTTTTATCTTCATGAATTGTGGAAATAAAATTGCTGGTAATGCTTCCTGGATCATTTACATTAGATTTAAATAAAATAAATTTCTTGTCAGATTCATTATACTGAAGCAGACCTGCATCTTTTGTCCCTGCCCAAAGCAGTCCGAAGGAATCCTTATAAATACATTTTATAGAAGTGTTAATTGATTTAATTAATGAAATTGTTTTCGTTTGTTTATCGATAGAAAATATACCGCCTTCCAGGGTTCCTACCCAGGCAGTATCACTTAATGGTGGGCTATATAAGCAATACACTTGTTCATTGAATTCTTCCCCTGATGAATATTTAATGCGCGCTATGTGCCCATTCATCTCTTTTATGGAAAGACCGCCAGCAAATGATTTTATCCACATATTGCCTGAGTTATCCCCGGGAATATAAATCGATCCAACCTGTTGTGAAGAAAATTCGGGAATAAATGTACCGGTCTTCGGATCAAATTTTAATATCTCACCATTTGCTTGAACCCAAAGTATATCGCTGCTGCTATTTGCAATAGTAGCACTGGTCCCAAATGAATCACTCCAGGATTTTTCAACATTATTATATTGTGTGAAGGGCTTTTTTTCCCGGTTTATTTTATTCAATCCATTAAATGATGAAATCCAAATCGTACCGGAGCGTTCAGAATATATTGATAGAATCATATCAATACTCAAACTTCCTGGATCATAATCATCGTGTAAGTAATGAGTAAATTCTTTTGTCTGCTTATTGAATGTGTTAAGCCCGTTAGATTTTGTGCCTATCCAATAAATGCCATCATTATCCTGGCTGATAGAATTAATATTATCACTTGTTAAACAAGATAAACTGAGCGGATCCTCTGCATTATGTTTGTATGTTGTATATGTTCCTTCTTTCGGATTAAACCCGATAAGTCCTTCCCCGTTAGTGCATAACCAGAGCGTACCGGAATTATCCTCATAAATGGAATTTATCTGATACGATAAGGAATACTCAATGGAGTTATTCCACTCTATCCGAATTGAACCATTTTGATTTTTTAAATCATGCCAGTAGTGAATGAATTTTCCTGTTTTTCTATCCAACTTATCAAGTCCGTTGCCTGTTCCAATCCAGATAGAGCCTTCTTTATCCTTTAATAATGCATGTATATAGTTGTTGCTGATGCTTTCGGCATTGGTACTGTCGTGCCTAAAAGTAGTAAATTTTCCTGTTGTTTTATTATATTTATTTAAGCCATCACCTGTCCCAACCCAGAGTATTCCATACTTGTCTTCACAAATGGATAATATATAATTACTAAAATCAATCCCTCCACCCGTGGGATGCTGGAACAAGTGTGTAAATTTCCCTGACGTACGGTCAAGCTTTTCTAAACCCAGTGATGTACCAATCCATAAATTACCTTCTTTGTCTTCGCAAAGAGCCTGGACAGAACCACTATTTATACTATTCGGGTTTCCCGGTTCGTTTTTATATGAGGTAAAACTATATCCATCATAACGATCTATTCCATCGTAGGTACCAAACCATAAATAACCTTCTTTATCCTGAATAATGCAAGGAGCAATATAAGAGGACATTCCATGCTCAGGATTTAAATGTTCAAAAGTTTTTAATTTTGAATTCTGAGGATATGTTGGAGATGAAAGAGAAAAAATAACAGTTAGAATAAAAATGTAAAATCGTATCAAGTGTATCGGTGCTTTGCCTGATAGCGAAATGGATTGCTCTGTTTTATCTGTCCGATCTTTGCACATATGCTTTTAAACATCTTTAAATAAATATTTTCGAAGGATAGTTGTCTAATCTTAGAAATAAAAAGAGATGATTAGAAGTGTTCTATTTGACTTGTAAGAATATAAGCAGAAAAATATCGTTCCGTCAAGTAAATATTATGAGTAATTGAGGAAGGAATTACATTATAAACAGGAACATAATAAGTTAGTGAAAGAGATGACATCTTTTGAAAAGATGTCATCTCTTAAATTAAAATCAAATCATCTCATCAAAATCATTTTCTTAGTTTCAGAATAATTAGCCGCATTTAGTTTGTAGAAATAAATTCCTGATGATAATTGTGAAGCATCAAAATTGACTTCATAAACCCCTGTAGGTTTTTCTTCGTTAACTAAAGTTGCAACTTCATTACCAAGTACATCATAAACTTTTAGGGATACTTGCGAGTTGCTGGATACTTGATACTGAATCCTTGTGGAAGGATTAAATGGGTTTGGATAATTTTGTGATAGTTCAAATTTTGAAATTTGAAATTCATCTTTTACATCTGATACAAAATCCATAGAAAGTTGAAGATCATCTATATATATTTCAGAACCAAGTGTTGCAATTATCCCTCCAATAGGATTTGTCATCTGAATTGCAACGTAACAACGATTAGGAGTTGCAGGATCGATGTAAGTTATTGGTACACCAAACTCTGCATATGAAGCAGCAGCATTAAGTACAATTGATCCAGCGCCGATTCCCACAGTATCTAAAGAAACGACAACAGTAACAACAATTTGATCTCCGCCTTGTTGATTAAATTTGTAAAAGCCTTTTAAAGAATTGAATCTCCCTTCAATAGGAAATCCATATCCGTCAGCGCCTTCACAAAATGCAACTGGACCCATAACGGGTAAAAATGGTGGGATGTAATTTATCGCCGCACCTTTTAATGCGGATAATCCGCTGTGGCTGCTATTGGATTGTGTTACAGTAATATAAGGATCGGCATTATTTGTAAGCCAATTATTTGGTTCGCCGCTCGTCCAGTCCTCAAATCCTGCATTTGGAATTTGAGCATTTAAAAAATTAAGCGAACACAAAAAAACAAAAGCGGAAATGTATATGTATCTCATGTCAGCCTCCTGATTGATAAATATAAATATTATATGATCGGAATTAGTTGCCTGAAGATAATTATTACCAACTATTAATCAAATTATTTTAACATTATTTATTAATTCACCTTACGCATTTGTCATGCTGAATTTATTTCAGCATCTAATATTCTTAACAAAAGAAGATTCTGAAACGAGTTCAGAATGACATAAATACTAATTTTGCGAAGGTGACTTATTAATACAAAGAAGACCGCCGGGTTGGCGGTCTTCAATTTTGCCTCCTATAAAAATAAACTTACTTAAGTAAAATTAATTTTTTAGTACTGCTGAATTGTTTTGAACCAGCGGATGATACAGCATTAATCCTGTATAAATAAACACCCGATGATAAACTAGAAGCATCAAAAACAACTTCGTGATATCCGGATGATTGAACATCATTTACAAGAGTAGTTATCTCCTGCCCTAATAAGTTATAGATTGATATTGATACTTTGCTCTCAGTCGGCAATGCATATCTGATTGTAGTTGATGGATTAAAAGGATTAGGATAATTCTGGCTCAATTCAAATTCAGTAGGAGTAATTCCTGCTAATTCTTCCACTCCGGTAAATCCAGTTGAATCACCAATCGTTATATCATCTAATAAATAAGTACCACCATATGGTGAGTAAGCGCCTATTCTCACTACAACATTATTCTGTCTATAATTTTTCAACGAATAAGTATAGTGTGTATAAGTGGCCCCATTGAAACTAGGCTGAGCTAAAGCTGACCATGACAACCCAGCATCATTAGATATTTCGACACTTAAAGCACCTGTACCACCATCTGCTTTTTTAATATAGAAATCAAGATACGGCTTTGGTGCGCTGGATAAATTTTGAATACCATTTAATGTTAAGTAATTATATGTTCCACCCGCTGGCGACAAAGCCCAAACCTGATTGCCACTGTGTGCATTTAACACCTTAATACTCCAAATACCAGGGATCCAATATTTCTGTGATATGGTATCAACTTCCACAGAATCAACAATGGGAACCGGCTGAGTTTTTACATTATTAAAAATCTCAACATCATCAAGATGCCATCCATCTAACTGTGTCCCACCATTAGAGCTAGTTCTAAATCTTACATACCCTGTGGTTGCTTGTTTTAGTGTGCCAGCATCAAATTCTCTTTTTTCCCAGAGCCCTCCACTATTGCCGGTAAAACCGGTAATATTGGTCCAATTTACATTATCTATCGAATAGTCTATATATCCAAAATCCGCACCTTGTTCAAAAGTATACTTATGATTAAACTTAAGAACTGGTCTTAAAACTCCTGCCATGTTTACACGCATTACTAAACGTCTATCTGAATTAGGCAGATAATTACCATCCGGGCTATCTTCAAATGCATGAGTCGTACTGTGATCCGGATCTAATGCATCAAACTCAGTAACTGCCCAGGGTAAATCTGCAGCCCAGCTATAAGCGCCTTCAAAAGTTTCAACAAATGGAGCTACTTCTGCTGTTGTATTAAAGGTGGTTGAAAGATCTGCTCTGTCTGATCCCTGATTTATAAGTTCCTGAGTATCTTTTTCATAGATCTTTGAATAATACGGAGTATTTGCAAATGATAAATCTGTTAGAGTTGTTTCAATAGTTGCTTTATTAAAAATTTCAAATACTTTTGTTTCGCCATGATTATAATATCCTGGAGCTACAAAATAATTATTTACAGCATTTGCATCAGTTGATAATACAACCCTGTAACTGCCAAAATCTGCGGCTGTTGATGCACCCCATTTTACTTTCATTCCATTATTAGTTGGTGTTAATAATGTTAAAGCTTTCGGCGTTGGTGCATTGTCTATGAGAATGTCATCAATGTAATATGAGCTACCATAGGGAGAGTAGCATCCAATTCTTACTAAAACGTTTGCCTGGCGGAAAGTACTCAGTGGAACTTCAAACCAAATATATTGTGTACCGCTAAAACTTGGTTGAGATAATACTGACCAAGTTAAACCAGCATCATTTGATGCTTCAATGCTTAAAGCTCCTGTTCCACCGTCAGCCTTTTTAACCCAGAAAGAAAGATACGGATTAGTAGAACTTGAGAGATTCATTCTGCCTGCAAGTGTTAAATAATTATATGTTCCTCCAGCAGAACCGAGTGCCCAAACTTGCCCACCACCAGTGTGATCATTTGCAATTTTTACATTAAATGATCCCGCAACCCAGTGATTTGTTGAAAAGGTATCAACATCTGCATTATCAAAAAATGGGAAGGCAGTTGTTTTATTATTTGTAGAAATCTGAACATCATCCAAATGCCAGCCGTCCTGCTGCGTACCTCCATTTGATGAAGTTCTAAATCTCACATAACCTGTTGTTTGATTTTTTATTATTCCGATATCAAATTGCCGGCTTTCCCAGGCACCTGCACTATTTCCAGTAAATCCTGTCAATGTAGTCCAATTTGTATTATCACCAGAAATTTCTAAATAACCAAAATCCTGTCCTTGTTCATATGAATACTTATGATTGAACTTAAGTAAAGGTCTTTGTACTCCCGCTAGATTAACCTGCATTACTAATCTTCTATCGGCGTTGTTAGGATAATTCCCATCCGGACTATCCTCATAAGCATGTGTAGTGCTATGATCCGGATCAGAGGCATCATTTGTTGAAACAGCCCAGGGTATATCTGCCGCCCACTTAGATGTTCCTTCAAAATCTTGTGTAAATGGTGCTACCTGCGGTGTCACGCTAAATGTTGTTGCAAGATCAACTCTATCGGACCCTTGATTGACCAAGTCTTGATTATCTTGCTCGTATACTTTAGCATAGTATTGGGTGTTAGCAAAAATTAAATCTGAAAGAATTGTATCTAATGTAGTTTTATTAAATATATCGAATACGACTGTTTCCCCATGTAAATAATAACCGGGTGCTACAAAAAAATTATTTACAGCATTTGCATCAGTTGAAACAATAACATGGTACTTATAAAAATCTGCTGCTGTAGATTGTGTTAAATGAACTTTCATTCCATTATTCTGAGGTAAAGATAGAACTAATGGCTGCGGTGTTGGTGCATTATCAATAATAATATCATCAACATAATAAGTGCTTCCGTATGGAGCATAACATCCAATTCGGACACGGGCATTTGCTTGACGAAAGTTACTTAGAGGAATTTGAAAATGTGTGTAAGCCGCACCACTAAAGGAAGGTTGACTTACTGCCGTCCAGGTTGACCCACCATTATTTGAAGCCTCAATACTAAGTGCACCAGTTCCTCCATCTGCTTTTCTAATCCAAAAAGATAGATAGGGATTAGCTGTTGCTGATAGATCCATATCAGAGGCTAATGAAAGATAATTGTATGATCCACTAGTGGGAAGCATTGCCCAAACCTGGCTTCCACTGTGGGCATTAGTTATTTGTATTTTCCAGACTGTTGTATCTCTATCCCAGTATGTTTTTGAAGTAGCAGAGTTTTCAGCATTATCTGAAAAAGGAAAAGCAACCTGGATATTATTAACAGACTGATTGGACCCTTGCTGCGCAAACGGAATTAATTGCAGCAAGAATATCAGAGCTGTTAAAAAAGGGAAAAGTTTTTTCATTTTAAGTATCTCCTTGTGTGATTTGTAAATAATAATTATTTAATGTTTTATGTGCGTTGCTGTTGCCAAAAGAATTACCATTAGCAATACGTAAATGAGGTGGAAAAAATATTTTTGCATTATTTTCATTTCATTTCCCTTAAAAATAATTTTGTATAATTAAGCAATTAAACTCAGGATTATTATCAATACACAAATGCTGACGATTACAAATAAACCGTATAGAGCTATCGAAAAAAGTTTTTCTTTTCTTTTTATCTCTTCGTCGGTTTCTTGCATTTTACATCAATAAATATTGATTTGATAATAAAAGATTTTCACCGACCTTCTTTAGTTTTTACTGTTTAAGAATCAAACTAAAAAGGGATTGGCTTATTTGTTTTTTTATTTTAACCGGATTAGTCATTAAAATTTCTCGTGCTAATTTAATTGAAATGATAGATGCCAGATGGCGATTTCATCCCAAACTTTAGCGAATTTGTTGCAAAGTTTTATTTTAGAGTAAGGAAATGCTATTTGTGATTATTTTGTACTACAAATTCTGAAGGGAGGCAATTAAAATATTGCTGGAATGCTTTTGTGAAATGTGAGGGGCTGTTAAATCCTACTTCTAACGCAATTTGAGTAACATTTAATTTTTTTTCTAAAAGTAATTGTGCTGCTTTTTTCAATCTAAATACCCGGATAAATTCACCCGGTGCCTGACCGGTAATTGCGATCATTTTGCGATGAAGCTGGCTGCGGCTTACAAACATTTCTTTTGCCAATAATTCTGAATCAAAATCAGAATTGTAAAGATTTTTTTCTGCGGCATTTAAAACTCTCTCAAGAAAATCTTTATCCACAGTGTTTACTGTTACGGTCTCAGGTCGAATTTTAATTTCTTTACTAAACTTATCTTTTAACCTTTTTCTTTGTTCTAAAAGATTTTTTATACGGATTGAAAGTTCATTAAAGTTAAATGGTTTGGTTATATAATCGTCGGCACCTGTTTCTAATCCTTCGATCTTACTTTCCTGAGAAACTTTTGCAGTTAATAAAATTACGGGGATATGACTTGTTTGAAAATTTGTTTTGATATGTTTACAAAACTCCATTCCATTCATTCCCGGCATCATCACATCACTTAAAATTAAATCGGGCATTAGTTCTGTTGCTTTTGTAATACCTTCTTCAGCATTTTCTGCTTCAATTATCTTATAGTCGCTTTTGAGTAAAGATGAAATGTATGCGCGGACATCGTTGGAATCCTCGACAACCAATATCAAGGGATTTTTCTTTATTGGTTCATCAGAAATTGTTTGTCCATCTAGAATAGGTTTTTCATTTTCAACTAAATCACTTGAAACTTTTTCAATTTTTTGATTTTTATTTCCTGTAATCTGACCAGAAGGATCGGCATATCTGTTTTCATCTATTATTTTTTGTTTGTCTGATAGATAAGAATCACTTAGTGGAATTGTTAAAATAAACGTAGTGCCTTTGGACACTTCACTTTCAATATTTATTTCCCACTTATGCAAATCAACCAATTCTTTAACTAAAGATAAACCAATACCAGAGCCGCCATAAGATCTTCCGGATGAATCATCGACCTGAAAAAAACGATCAAATATTCTATCAAGTTTATCCTTCGGAATTCCAATTCCAGTATCAGAAATTTTTATTCTTGCAAAATCTTGGCTATTTGAACTGATGTTTTGCACAGCTAAAGTGATCATCCCACCAGATGGAGTAAACTTAAATGAATTTGATAGAATATTATTTATAATCTTTCCCAGCTTATCTCTGTCAATCCATGCGCAAATAGATTTGTCATCTGAAACAAATTCAATTCCAATATTTTTTTGATTTGCAATGGATTCAAATGAATAAAATATTCCGCGAAGTATAGTTATTAAATTTTCTTTCCTTGCTCTGATTGGGATAGCTTCGGCTTCAAGTTGTGTTAATTCAAGTAATTGATCAATCAAAGTATGCAGATTTTCTGTATTGCGATAAATCAAATCATAATAATTCTGCGGATCACCTTTAACTTGTCCATCCTTCAATTGTTCTAATGGACCTTTTATCAGCATTAATGGTGTACGGAATTCGTGTGATAAGTTAGCAAAGAACCTCGATTTCATATTTTCAATTTCACGAAGTTTTTGCGATTCAAATTCACGCATTTTCAATTCATTGCGAAGTTTAGTACGGTTCATTTCAAAACGACGGATAAAAACTAAACCAAAAAATATTACTGACAAATAAAGAAAATAAGCCCACCCGGTTTTCCACCACGGTGAATTTATTATCACTTTAATTGTTTTAACATTGTCATTCCAAACACCATCACTGTTGGTAGCTTTTATCCTAAAATAATATGTACCAGGACTCAAATTAGTATATGCTACATATCTCCGCGCACCGGAATAAATCCAATCTTTATCAAATCCATCCATTCTATAAGCATATTGATTTGATGATGAGGAGTTAAAATCTAGAGCCGCAAATTGAAATGAAAAAATATTTTGATCGTATGGAAGTACTATTTCATCGGTTAAAGTTATATTAGACTTTAAAGGAGAATCTTCTCCCGCCGAAACAGATTGATTGAATATTTGAAAATCCGTTAACACAATTGGCGGTGTATAAGATGATTGTTGTATTAAATTCGGATCAAAAATGTTAAGACCTTTAACACTTCCAAATAATAATAATCCTTCTTTGGATTTTAGTGTTGAACAAAAATTAAAATCATTCCCCATCAACCCGTCGGCTAATGAGTAATTAATAAACTTTTCAGTCTCGGGATTGAATTGCGAAAGTCCATTACTTGTACCAAGCCAAAGATTTCCTTTGTCATCTTCAACAATACTTTTTATAGAATTATCCGGCAAACCATCTTTAATTGTATAAAACTTTACTATAGCTTTTAATAGACTATTATCAGCTTTAAAGTCAGAACTTTTGACGGTTACTTTATTTAGTCCATTAGAGGTGCCAACCCATAAAGTAATTCTATCAGTATCGGAAATATTTTTATCTTTTATAGATTCATAAATTGCGTAAACACTATTACTGCTTAATGAATTTTGTGAACCGGCATTGTAAGCTAATTTGTAAAATTGATTATCATTATTTTTATTAATTAAATTTAATCCTCCACCGTTTGTACCAATCCAGATATTATTGCGGCTATCCTGATACAGTGCCCAAATATCATTGTAACTTAAACTACGTGCATCATTAGGATCGTTAATCCACACTTTAAAATCTTTACTGTTATGGGTAAATCGCACAAGTCCACTGCCCCAGGAACCTACCCATAAGTCTCCATACTTATCCTGCATTAATGATTTAATGTATTTGAAGTTTGAAGGAATATTATATTGACTTTTTATTTCAATCGAAGTAAAAAGATTTGTCTTTAAATCAAGTTCTTTTAATCCCTGCCCATAAGTTCCAACCCATACTTTATTTAATTTATTATTACATAATGACCAAACATTAATATTATTGGAGCCGGCGATATAGTTAAACTTACTTGTAACATTTAAATTATTTGTAACCCATATTCCTTGTGAAGCGCCGACAATCACGGTGCCATCACTGTTTTCTAAAATCGAAGTAATGTTTTTTCCACTTAACTTATTAAAACCATTTTCACCCGCTGTTTTTGAAATTAACAAATTGAACCTTGCTTCTTTAGGCGAGATGAAATTAACTCCATTTTCAGTTGCTATCCATATTACTCCAGAACGGTCCTTTAGTATATCATTAATTTGGTTGCTTGATAAACTGATAGGATTTTCTTCTTCGTACAAAAATCTTTTAAAATCTTTTTTAGCCGGATTGATCTTTAATAATCCGGCGTAGGTTCCTATCCAATAAATTTTTTCTCCTCCAGTTCGATCTTCAATAATAGAACCAACGCTGTTGCTGAATTGCAACTTTTTATCTTCAGGTATATTGAATGTTGAAAATGATGAACTATCAGGATTATAAAAGTTTAATCCTCCTGCGGTGCCTATCCAAAATTTATTATTTTCAATTTTAGAAGGAATAAGTTTCCAGATTAAATTATTGCTGATACTTGTATTTATTTTAGGATCATGATAAAAGCGTGTAAATGATTTTTGAGAAATTGCCGGGTTAAATTTATTTAATCCATTGTAAGTACTAATCCATAAATTATTTTTAGAATCTTCCTGTATTGCGGTAACGTAATTGTTGCTTAAACTTTTCGCATTATTTGGCTGATATTGCCAGTTAATAAATTTGTTTTTTTTCAGATCAAATTGATAAAGTCCGTTTTTATAAGTCCCAATCCAAAACATGCCATTTTTATCCTGATAAATGCAAGCAACACTATTTTCAGTAGTATTATTGGATTCAATCTTCCAGCTATCAAACTGGTCTGCTTTGGGATCATAACGATTTACTTCTCCGCTTTTAGTACCAACCCACAAATATCCTTCAGCATCTTCAAACAACGTCCATATATTATTGCCGGAAATACTTTTTTTATCATTTGTCTGATGACGATAAATTTTAACTTCATAGCCGTCAAAACGATTTAACCCATCTTCGGTTCCAAACCAAATAAATCCAACTTTATCTTCCAGAACACAATTAACTTTATTGTTGGAAAGACCATTCTCAACTGTGAGATGTTTGAAAGCAATATCCTGCCCAAAGGCGTTAGAATACCATAACTGTAAACTGCAAAAAGTTAGTATTAAAAAAATATTTCTGAATCGAATTATCATATAACAAAGTTAATTAAGCAATCAATGTCTGGCAAGTAGGTAAATTTATTCAGAAAAAATATTCTTATAAAAATGCATCAGAATACTCTTCTGATTTAACTGAATAGAAAAAGTATTTTTTATGTAAATTACAATTGCAAATAGTAATTCTAATTTTTAAGAGCGTAAAATTTTATGACTATTACTAAACTTACATTTACATTCTTTTTAATATTTTTTATTTCTTTTATCGCTTCAAATATTAAACCCCAGGACAGAATCTTTGTTGAAGGTAACCTTGTTGAATTTGATAAATGCGGTTTTACAGAAGTAGATAGTGCGCAATTAAATAAAACTCTTGGCAACAAATGGGATTATGGTTACGACAGTCTTTTAATTGAACTGAACAATTGGAAATTGAGCCCTTATGTAAAGGTGGATTCAATTGGCTTAAGCGTTCAGCAAAGATCCCTTTGGAGATTAACAATAAGCGAAGATCCGGAAAACATTTCATCTAAAAGAACAATTCATATCCACGCACGCACACACCCACAGGAAACGGAAGGATTTTGGGTAACAAGAGAGATGATAAAGATTTTGCTTTCTGAAAGTGAGCTTGCACAAAGAATAAGAAAAAATTGTGTGGTGTATGTAATCCCAATGTTTAATCCGGATGGCGTTGAATTAGCAACAACCCGCTACA
>JAVHOU010000072.1:0-19175 GCA_036170275.1 Ignavibacteriaceae bacterium | reverse complement strand
TTTTTTGAATGGTACAACTCACTTGAAGCTGCACCAACAATAAAGGCTATACGTGACTATTTTGAAAGTGTGCGTGCCGAAGAGGTTGAAAAGAACATAAATAAATTTTCTGAAGATGATAAGGAAAAATTGGAAATCATTACAAAGAGAATTATAAATAAAATTCTTCATCATCCCACAATTGAATTAAGAAAAATTTCTGAATCAGATTTGCGCATTGAAGATACAGCAGCAAAGATTTCTGTAATAAGAGATTTGTTTGGATTGAATGAGAAGAAGGAAGAAAAATAAATATCCTCTCACCAACTCTTCCCAAGGTGAGTAAAAAAAGGATTGTCATTTCGAACGAGTCTTCGAGTGAGAAATCTTATTTATACGAACAGATTTCTCCCTCCCGCCTTGACTGCGTCAGCGGGCAGGTCGGTCGAAATGACAATGGTTAGTTAACGATTAAATTGTCAGCCTGTCCACCACGGCGGATTGTTGAGGGCGGAATAAAGATTAAACGTCACGCTTCGACAGGCTCAGTGTGACAATAGCTTAAAGGAAATTACTTGAAACAAAAAATAATTATCGGCTCTCGCGGAAGTGAGCTTGCTTTGTGGCAGGCAAACTTTATTAAACGTGAGATTGAAAAGAAAAACAAAAACATCAAAGTTGAAATCAACATCATTAAAACCAAGGGTGATAAAATTCTTGATGTTGCTCTATCAAAAATTGGAGATAAATCTTTATTTACTAAAGAACTTGAATTAGAGCTTCTTGCAAAACGAATTGATCTCGCTGTTCACAGTTTGAAAGATTTACAAACTCAAATTCCATCAGGATTAAAACTTGCTGTAGTTACAAAACGCCAGGAAGTTGAAGATGTATTGATTGCAAGAAAAAAGGGAATGACAATACAATCTTTACCAGATTATGCTGTTGTTGCAACAGGATCATTGAGAAGAAGATCACAATTGCTTCATCTTCGTCCGGATATTACAGTTTTGGATTTACGCGGTAATGTTCCATCTCGAATAAAAAAATTTTTAGAGTCTGAGTGGGATGCAATTATTCTTGCACGTGCGGGTGTTGAAAGATTAAATTTAAAAAAATACATCTCCTCTTTCATCCCCAAAGAAGAAATTCTTCCAGCAGTTGGACAGGGCGCATTGGGAATTGAAATTCATCAAAACAATAAAATGGTTGAAGAAATTCTTCAGTCCGTTCAACACGATGATACATACAAAGCTGTTATTGCTGAACGAGCATTGCTTCGTACATTGGAAGGTGGTTGTCAGGTTCCGATAGGCGCATTTGCAGAAGTTAAATCAAGCGGACTGTATCTCGATGCTGTTGTCGGCTCGTTAGATGGTTCAATAACTTATCGCAAAAAATTACGTGGAAGTAAGAATGATCCTGAACAACTTGGGAAAACTCTTGCTAAAGATTTATTAAAAGCAGGTGCAAAAGAAATTTTGGAAGAAGTTTATAAATCAGCAAGAATAAAATAATCAGTAAATCATTTTGTAAATAATGATAAAAGAAGAAAAATTAAAGCGCAAAGAAAAAAAACGCGAGCGTATGCTTGAAGTTGCTGCTGAACTTTTTTCAAAAAAGAATTATCACGAAGTGATGATGGATGATGTTGCTAAATTAACAGATGTGGCCAAAGGTACTGTTTATAATTATTTCACTTCCAAGGAAGAACTTTATTTTACAATTATGAGTTCTAAGCTTGGAAAACTTAACACATCTTTAAAAAATAAAATTGCGTCTGAGATTAGTGCAATTGATTCCTTGCACACATACGTAATTCATCTCTATATGTTTATGATGAAGTATCAAAATTTCTTTTTGATGTATCAAAAGGAATATATGAATGCGCAAAATGAATTTTGTGATGAACTTCGTGTAATGAGTGATGAACTAAAATCAATTTTGAGTGATGTTATTTACAAAGGTAAAAGAGATAATCAATTTCGCGATGTTGATGAAAGCTTTACAGTAAAACTTGTTCTCGGAAGTATATTTGGTGCAGTACAGCGCGGCGTTGAAAATAAATACGCTGGCGAAACGTTGATTGAAGAGCGCGAGAAACTTTTTGATTTTGTTCTTCATGGATTGTATTCGGGATTTAACAACAACAAAGTAAGACCATTAAAAAACAAAACAATTGTTTTAACTCGGACCATTGAACAATCTAAAGAATCTGCTGCAATATTCAGCGGGCTTGGGGCAAATGTAATTGTGTTTCCAACGCTAGAAATTGTTCCACCAAGCAATTGGGATAAGTTTGATGAGTTAATATTATCCTCACAAAAAATTGATTTTATTGTGTTTACATCTGCTCACGCTGTTACTATGTTTATTAAACGTTGTAATGAATTAAATAAACAAATTGATTTTGAAAAAATAAAAGTTGTTGCTGTTGGGAATAAAACAAAATCTCTCTGTGAAGAGAATAGTATCAAAGTTGATATCGTACCAAAGAAATTTTCTGGTGAAGGCGTTGTTGAAGAGTTATCTAAATATGATTTAAAGGATAAATTTGTATTCATTCCGCGTTCTGCAATCGGTAGAGAAGGCTTACCAAAAGGATTAGAAGAACTTGGAGCTAAGATAATTACGGTGCCAGTTTATAATGTATCGCTTCCATCAAAAGAATCAATTGCTAAAAACATAGAATATTTAAACATAAGTAAGCCAGATGTTTTTATTTTTACAAGTCCATCTACATTTGAAAACTTTTTATTAATAATGAACATTAATAATCCTGTTTCATTTTTTAAAAATTATGATGTTGCTGCAATCGGTCCTACAACAAAATCTGCAATTGAAAATAGTAAGGTTAAAGTAAGCATTATGCCCGATGAGTTTACGATTAAAGGACTGGCTAATAAGATGATTGAATTTTATAATAAATCAGAAAAATAACGGAGAAAAATTTGAGTGGACTAAAAAACGATTTATTTCTGAGAGCATGTAAAAGACAAGATGTTGAACGGACGCCCATCTGGATTATGCGTCAGGCAGGAAGATATTTACCTGAATACAGGGCTGTCCGCGCTAAAGCAGATTTTCTAACAATGTGCAAAACTCCCGAGCTTGCGGCTGAAGTTACAATTCAGCCAGTAGATATTATTGGAGTTGATGCCGCAATTCTTTTTTCTGATATACTTGTAATTCCCGAAGCAATGGGAATGCATCTTGAAATGAATGAGGGAAAAGGACCTGTATTTCCTAATCCGATTCGTACTATTGATGATGCAAAAAGGTTAAAAGAAATAGATCCAACTAAAGAATTAAAATATGTTCTTGATGCTGTTTCGCTCACAAAAAAGAATTTGGATAATCGTGTTCCATTAATTGGTTTTAGCGGTTCACCCTGGACTCTTCTGACTTATATGGTTGAAGGGAAAGGCTCAAAGAATTTTTCTGAAGTGAAAAAGCTTATTTATAACAATCCTGCATTAGCTCATACAATATTAGACAAATTAGCTAAAACCGTCGCTGATTATCTCTCTACAAAGATTGAAGCCGGCTGTAACGCCGTTCAGATTTTTGATACGTGGGGTGGAATTCTTTCTCAAAAAGATTTTGAGGAGTTTTCTTTACATTATGTTGAAAAAATAATTTCGCAGATTAAAAGAAAAGACGAGCCAGTAATATTTTTTGCTAAAGGTGTTCACTATAATCTTAATAATCTGGCAAGCATTGGAGCGGATGTTCTTGGACTGGATTGGACAATGGATCTTGGTGAAGTTAGGAAACAAGTTGGAGATAAGGTTGCGTTACAAGGCAATATGGATCCGACTGTCCTGTATGCAAACAAAAATTATATTAAAGAAGAAACAAAGCGTGTTCTTAAATCTTTCGGCGAAGGCAACGGGCACATATTCAATCTTGGTCACGGTATACTTCCCGATGTTGATTTTGAAAACGCAAAAGCACTTGTACAATTTGTAAAAGAAGAGAGTCTAATATTTCACAAAACTAAAGTTTGAAATATTTGATAATTTACTTTGCGAATGGTGATACAGGAGTAATGAAGTAATGAAGTAATGGAGTAATGAAGTATTGGATTAATGGAGTTTTGGAGTGATTAAAATATTAAGTTTTTCTTTATTCCAATATTCCAATATTCCAATATTCCAACACTCCTAAAAACCAGTTAGCACAATTAATAAAATTTTTATCCTTGTTATGTTAGAGTTAAATGATTTAATGGAGAGAGCATGTTTGAAATAGATTTAACAAAATTTAAAAAGTACGATAAACCGGGACCACGCTATACAAGCTATCCAACAGCTCCCCAGTTTAACGAAAAATTTACACACGAAGACTATTTGAACGAAATTGTAAAAACCAATTACGGAAAAGATCTTCCTGATCTTTCACTTTACTTTCACCTTCCCTATTGCGATACTCTTTGTTATTTCTGCGGTTGTAATATGATTATCACCCGAAACAGAGACAGAATAAAAGAGTATATAAAGTATCTAAAAAAAGAAATTGATTTAACAAGAACCTATTTATTAACTGACAGAAAAGTTGCACAGCATCATTGGGGTGGAGGAACACCAACGCATTTAAATCCTGATGAAATAAATGAGCTGGCTGGCTACATCAAACAATCTTTTAATTTTAAAGATAATGCTGAAGTAAGCTGTGAAATTGATCCACGTGAATTAACGCGCGCACATCTTGAAGCGTTACGCAATAATGGATTTAACAGAATCAGTATGGGTGTGCAGGATTTTGATGAAAAAGTTCAGAAAGCTGTAAACAGGATTCAACCGGAAGATATTACAAGACAAGCGGTACAGTGGATTAGAGAACTTGGTTATCACAGCATCAATCTCGATTTGATTTATGGCTTACCATTCCAAACGGTTGATGGTTTTGCAAAAACAGTTGAAAAGATAATTGATATCAATCCTGATAGAATTGCTGTATTCAATTATGCCCACGTTCCGTGGATGAAAAAACATATGGCTCTTATTCATCCTGAAGATATTCCTGCGGCAGAAATTAAACTTGAAATTCTTAAAATGACTATTGAAAAACTGACAAACACAGGATATGATTTTATTGGCATGGATCACTTTGCAAAACCCAATGATGAGCTTGCCGTTGCAATGCGTGAGAAAAAACTTTACAGAAATTTTCAGGGTTACAGCACAAATGCCGGCGCTGATCTTTATGCAATGGGAATAACTTCTATCTCCCAGCTTAAAAATGTTTATGCACAGAATTACAAAACGGAAAAAGAATATTACTCGGCATTAGATAATGAAAAACTTCCAACCGCAAAAGGTTATCAATTAACTGGTGATGATCATTTGCGCAGGGAAGTGATTATGAGATTAATGTGCAACTTTGAGTTAGATTTTAAATTGATTGAAGATCAGTTTAACATAGATTTTAAAACTTACTTTGCGCGGGGACTAAACAATCTTAAAGAAATGGAAACTGATGATCTTGTAGAAATTTCTAACAGCGGAATAAAAGTAAAAAATATGGGAAGAATGCTTATCCGCAATATTGCAATAAACTTTGATGGCTATATCGAACGTAAAGAAGATACAGCAAAGTATTCAAGAACTGTTTAATTTTTGTTAATTTTGTTTTAGATCAAATCTATTTTTTCAGCAAATTTGCTCAGTCATATAAATTAAGGTAAATATGATTAAAGTCAGGAAGGATAATCTTTACATTGATGATTCGGGACCTTGGGCTACTCGAAAATACAAGCTAGTTAAATACTATTCGAATCTTTTCGCAACCAGTATGAAGAACAAATGGGATAATAGAATTTATATTGATCTGTACTCATCTAGTGGTTATACAAGAATTAAAGGAACTAATGAAATTGTTATGACTTCTCCATTAATAGCTGCAAGTGTTGATAATAAATTTGACAAATACATTTTTTGTGAAATAGATTCTGTAAAAATTGACGCTTTGGAAAAAAGGATGAAAAGAGACTTCGATAATCTTAACACAAAATTTATAAATGCTGATGTGAATCTGTTTGTCAATCAAATCATAGAAGAAATTCCTACTTTTTCAAAAGAATTTACAGGTATCACCCTTTGTCTTGTTGATCCATATAAAATTGATAATTTTGCTTTTAAAACAATTTTATCTTTATCTGTTTATAAAATCGATTTTCTTATTTTAATTCCATCGTATATGGATGTAAATAGAAATGAGAAAAACTATATTGATGAACATTCAACTTTGGTAACTAAATTTTTGGATAACCCTAATTGGCGCGATCAATGGGACAAATTAAAACTTAAAGGATTTACTTTTGGAACTTTTATTGTGAAAGCGTTCAATGATAGAATGATCAAAGAAGGATTTTTAGGATTGAATAATGATGAATTTATATTGATCAGAAATCCTCAAAATAATTCACCTCTTTATCATCTAGCATTTTATAGTAAAAATAAATTAGGTAAGAAATTTTGGAATAATGCTAGAAAAGGAACCTCTGATCAACTTGAATTTTTTTAATTTTTATCGATAACATATGGCACTTAAATCATCAATAGAATGGACAGAATCCACTTGGAACCCCGTAACTGGATGCAACAAAATTTCTCCAGGCTGTAAAAATTGTTATGCTGAAAGAATGGCGAAACGACTTAAAGCTATGGGCTCCGAGAATTATGAAAATGGATTTAAGCTCACAACTCACGAACACGTTATTGCACTTCCATTACAGTGGAGAAAGCCACAAGTAATATTTGTAAATTCAATGAGTGATCTCTTTCATAAAAATGTACCTCTAAGTTTTATCTTAAATGTATTTGAAACTATGAATAAAGCGCATTGGCATGTATTTCAGATTCTGACTAAACGATCAGACAGACTACTTGAGCTGAATAAATATCTTCCTTGGAGTAAAAATATTTGGATGGGAGTAAGTGTTGAGAATCAAGATTATACATTTAGAATAGATGATTTAAGAAAGACAGATGCTCATACAAAATTTTTGTCAATCGAACCACTTTTAGGTCCAATTAAAAAACTTAACTTGAAAAAAATTGATTGGGTTATTGTTGGTGGAGAATCTGGACCAAAAGCTAGACCTATGAGTGAAGATTGGGTAATTGGCATAAAAGAAAAATGCCTTAAGCAATCAGTACCATTTTTCTTTAAACAGTGGGGTGGTGTGCAAAAGAAAAAAAATGGTCGTGAATTAGAAGGCAGAACATGGGATCAAATGCCCTCAGGCTTCCTTAATTTCTAAAATATATTCGATATTACTCAAACACCAAAATTCTATTATAAATAAAATCAAACGAAAAAGTTTTTGATTCAGTTCTTCTCTCGATATACTCGGAAACTTTTTCTAATCGTTTGGGAATAGATAGAATTTTTTCCTGAGCTTTTTGTGCAATATCATTCAAGCCAGTTATTAATTCAATTTCCCAAAACTTAATAGCTTCTTCAACAATTTTTTTATAATCACGCGGTCCATAAATACCAATTCTTCTAACTACATCTGCCATATCACGAAAGTTTGGCATTGATATTCCCGGCATATCAATCGCCGGCATAATATCCGCCGCAGAAATCATTGCTCTGTTTGAATCAAGCTTAAGAACTTCTTTAAAAACATTTCTGTAAAAAGTGTAATGCTTTGCTTCATCAGCAGCGATGCTGCTAAGTATACCATTTAATAAAGGTTCATCTTGCCCTGCAAGCTTGCCTGTATTTTTATGCGAAACCTGTGTCGCTCTTTCCTGTAAAGTTGTGTAAACAAAAACTTTGTATGGATCTTTATCCCAATCTGGATTAAAACCACTTTCGATATAATGAAACTGCATTAACTCAACTTCACGGAAACTAAACAAACGTGCATCACGAACATAATCTCTTATAACTGCACCGTGTCTGTCTTCTTCCGCTGTCCACATATTATTCCACTTAGACCAAAAACTTCTATCGCCAAGATATTTTGCAATTAACCTATGAAAGTGCGGTAAACCTTCTTCAGTCAATAGATTTAAAGCGACTGCGACTCGTACTTCATCTTTAACTCCACGTGCACGATCGCGAAGATTTTTAATATTAGTTTCCTGATCATCATTCATCTTTTCATCTGCCGGAAGAAAATCACTTGAGAACCATAAATTTCTTTTGGCAACATGAGATTCAATCCATTCTTTAACTTTTCCTTCAAGATGATTAAGAACTTCTGTTTTACTTTCCATTTCATTATGTGACAATGTATTGTCTTTTATTAGTATATCCATTTAAAATTAATCTGCCTTTATAAAAATTTAATCGTTTAATTTGATGCAAAATATAAGAGATGTTTTCTATTATGGAAATGTAAAATCGACAGAAACGAACGTTTTTACATTTAATTTACAATTCAAAAGCATTTTTGTCATTTCGACCGAAGGGAGAAATCTATATGTGATAATTGAGAAGATTTCTCAGTCGAGGATTTCTTCGAAATGACGGAATTGAATTATCAAATATTTAATTTGTAAAAATCTTTAATCACTCGGTCTCTCACCCATTTTTGCCGTAGCAAAAAAATCATTATAAAAGCGTTTTGTGTATTCATCTAATAATTGGTTAATTCTTTCTTTGCTTGAAGATTTTATAATCAAACTTGCATGATATTCTTTCTTCAATCTCCAACAAACTTCGGGATCGTTGTAGGCATCAAGATCAGGCCATTCTTGTTTTGATAAGGAAGTGAGTATTGCTGCAAAATCATTTTTGACTTCTGGGAGGATATATGGCTTTTCACCAGTTAGTATTTCAATCTTAGCCCATTCTCTCCAAAGATTAATCCCTGTTGCAGCTTCTACAAGAGAAGAAAGATTAGCGCCGCCAACTCGTGCAGATGTTTCTAAGAAATAAAGTTTCCCATCTTCAGCACGAATGAATTCTGAGTGCGAAACTCCGCGCAGCAATCCCAAAGCTTTTAAAACTTTTTTATTTAATTCTAAAACTTCTTTTGCTTCTTCGGATTTACTATCAAGTGTTTGGCTTGTAAATACACGCCCTTGATGTGCAACCTCAAAAGGTGGAGTACCGTATTTGCTCGTCAATCCAAATACAACTTCTCTTTCATTTATAATAGTATCAACGTGATAGATACTTCCGGGAATAAATCTTTCCATTAAAAAGAAAGATTGCTCATCAGCGAGCCAATTAATTCTCTCCCACATTTCTTGTTTGTTATTAACTTTTTTTAATCCATAAGAACCAGCTAACAATCGGGGCTTTATCATATATGGAAAGGGAATTGTGTCTGCAAATTCATTTATCTTTTTATGATTTAGAATATGCAAAAACTCTGGGACAGGAAGTCCGTTTTCACTTGCAATCATTCTCATTGCAAGTTTATCACGAAAGTGTCTTGCGGTTGTATCTCCCATTCCACCAATTCTCAAGTGTTCTCTTAAAGATGCTGCACGTTCAACATCAAAATCATCGAGAGCAACAATTCTGTCTATTTGTTCGGTGCGTGCAAGATAACTTGCGCCGTAAATAACATCATGCATATTCCAGTCTTTATTTTTATCGGGAATGTAGAAGATCTCATCCAGACTTTCTCTAGGCCAATCAACGTTCTCCAAACTTTTTGATGTAAGAAGAATAACGCGGCAGCCTTGTGCTTTAGCCTCTCGCATAAAATCAAAACCTTTTTCATAACTGGAAATACATAATATTGTAAGCATAACTTTTCTCCTAATATTTGTGGAGAATTAGATTCTATCTAAATATCTACTTAACTTCGTTTAGTTGAATATCGAATGTCGAACAAGAAATAAAGAATAATGAAGTAAGGAAAAGTTTTGCATAAAATTATTTTTGTTTGTCATTATTTCTTTTTGCTGTTTCAATGCTTTTAACAAAAATAGCAATAAGTTCATTACATTCAACCAATGCTTTTTCTAACAAATCAAATTTATTAGTCAGTGGTACTCGTTTTATAATTTTAAGTGCTACTAATGATTCTCTTAACTCTTTTAACAAAACTTTTAATTTATGAATAAAATCATTTCTTGATTCGGCGCTTTGTGCTTCACCATATTGTAGTGCGGGTGAAGTTCCCGACCTGACCAGTTGACCTGCGATATGATTTCCAGCTTTTGTATTATTTAAGCTTTCCGTCGTTTTTATTATCAAAATTGCAAACTCAATCAATCTATCTTCAAGATCAAACTTTCTATTTTCTACCATAATTATCTCTCACAAATCTTTTGTTAAATAAAAATTACGATTACTTCATAATTCAATATTCAAAATTCTTTGTTCGATATTTAGACTTAGACCTTTGCATTTAATAGTCTCATAATCGGGTAAACATTTTCTCCTTTATCATAAAATGGAGAGCGTTTATAAAAGAAATCTAATCTTTCCTCTTCGTTATTTCTAAATGCTTCGTCCTCATTTAGTTTTTTATAAAAATCATTTCGTATAGTCGAATCATTTTTCAACATCTGCTTTGCAACGGGTTCCATTACATAAGCTTCAGCATATTCTTTGCGCTCAAAGAAAGCGTTAAAAAATCCCCAATTAACAAATGAATCCGGTGCTTCTGGCTCTAAAAGATTTACTATTACTCTAAGTTGTCTTTGATTTGTATAAACAATCAAAGTTCCAGCTTCAACATCAGCTTTTTCTACAAACACAGTACATCTAAATGATGGAAGCTGTCTTCTCTCATAAGGTCTTGGAGCAAATTGGACTTCATCAAACTTGTACTTTTCAACTTTTAATCTTTTTCTTGCTTTAACCAAGTTAAATTTTATCTGATGAAAATTAATAACCTCTATAACATCAGTAAAATGTGGTGGGACAAGATAAGCAGCAGGAACAAAAATCTTTTTAAGAGAATTTGCCTTATTAAAAATTGGAATCTCAATTTCCATTGGTTTGTTTGTGTACTTACGGACAGTTGCCCCGGTTATTTCGCTGTACTCATCATACCATTCAAATCCTTTAAATAAAAATTTATCAAACTTTCCGTTGCCTGTTAGTACAAGCGGGAATTTCTTTTTATCAACTAAATAATTTTTTATTGTTTGTTTGTCTGCTTGCCTATTTAGGGATATAATTTCTTTGTGATTGTCATTTACAAAACTAATTGTATGTTCCATCATCGATTTTGTTGAGAACACACGGTTTGCAAATGGTTTTAAACTGTGTGTTTCCACAAGCAAGCAAACTCTGTTTTGTGCTGCACAGTATCCGTGTGATAAACGAGGAGGAGCCGGTAAATCTAATATTCCACTTTCAATTGTGTCGGATTTAAACTCTATATAAGGCCCAATTATAAAACCGTCTTTTTCAACTTTACTTAATAAATACGGTAAATAATTTTTTTCAATCAGGCTAACTAATCCACGATCAATATTTTGGTGAGTTTCAATTCCGTACGTTACGTGATATTGATAATCAGCGCCATTAGTTGTGTGATTATCAATCATAAAATCGGGAAGCCAATCATTAAAGAGTTTTAAAAATGATCTTATCTCCGGTGTATCAGCTTTTAAATAGTCACGGTTCAAGTTCAAGTTCAAGGCGTTTGTACGCCAACCCATTTTCTTTGGTCCGTTTTGATTAGGTCTGTTAAAAGGACTCACTCTTTCATGTCCATCAACATTAAGAACAGGAATAATTAACAAAATTGTATTATCTAAAAGATTTTGTTTCTCTTTTGTGATAAGAATTTCACGAAGCAAAAGCATACAAGCATCTTTACCTTCAACCTCTCCGGGATGAATTCCGTTTTGAATAAGTACGATTGCCTTTCCTGTTTTCTTTGCTTGCTCAGGAGTAAAAGCTTTATCCTTTGATACAATAATAACTTTTAATTCCCTGCCTTGAGGAGTAATGCCAATCGTTTTGATTTTTACATAAGGAGTGCTATCCACAAACTTCTGAAAATACTTTAAAGTGTTTTCATAATCCGGAGATTCAAGCTGATTTGATTTTTCAAAATGCGTTAACCAGTCTTTAGAAATATTTTTCTTCTGCATTGCAGTAATTATGATTAGTTATAGTTAATGTAAATATAATGGAAGGATTAATAAAAGATGATGCCGAGATTAATGTATAATTAAGAGTTTATCCGATAAATCTGGATAGAAGTGACGAATAAGTGTGAATAAACTCAATGATTATTTTATAGCCATTGATTGATATTCCGTATGTTTCTCCAAAAATTTTCTCACATACCAGCAACTTGGAATTACTTTTAAGTTTTTTTCTTTTGCATATTCAAAAGCAGCAAGAACAACCTTCTCAGCTAAACCCTGTCCGCGTAATTGTGGTGGGGTATAAGTTGAATACAAATCAAGCATTTCTTTGTTCTCCGAGTAAAGAACATAAACTTCATTTCCATCAACGTCCAAAACAAACCTGTTGCCGGGTTTATCGTTTATTATTTCGTCTAACATTTTAATTTTTATTTTGAGTTAATGTTGAATCAATATTTATTGTTAAAATCCTATCTCTATCTTCTTGCCTTGTTAAGATTGTTAAAATATGTTTTTGTATTTCGGCTTCAAGTTCTTCTTTCTTAACGATTGCTTTTTCTGGATTAGTCGGAAGAAGCCGCCAAGGTTTTATTCCTTTGAAATCATATTCGCCATAAATTATAACCGGAGTTCCGTAAGCAATTATATTTTCACCATCAGCCGTAAGCACCCATTGATCAGCCCAATTGTAAATCCAGAATGCATCCTCAGAAAGTAATCGTGCACAAGAATGACTTGCGGGATAACCAGGCAGTTCATACTCGTGAATCGAAACACCTTCAAAGTTGTCAAGATTGAAACACCATTTTAAAATCCACTCATCATTTACTGTGCTTGTTGTTTTTTTTGATTTCCAGTTTGTCGCAAATAATCCATTGGGTGTTGGTGTTGATTTTTTGCCAGTACTTGTTGGTCCCCATTTTACAAGTCTGCCAGACTCATATATAGCAAATGCCTGATGGGTTTGAGAAATAATTAAAATCTTTTTTACTTTTTCCAGAAGATCAATGTGCCGGGAAAAAGGTGAATAAATGTTTTGATCATTTATAACTGTATCGGGCACAACAAGTGAGTCTAATCTTCCAACTCGGTTCTTATCAATTCTATTTAAAGCTAAAATTAAATTTGCACCGGTTGTATCAAACCCACTAATTAATGAATTGAAACTCTTTGACTTTATTAGTTTGTAACGAATAGCAGGAATATTAGGAAGAGTATCAGATGAAACTAACAAAGAGTCTTTAATCTTTGTGGAATCAATTGCCGTTTGAGTGTTGGCTTTTCTTGTTTTCTCGGTGCAAGAGTAAAACACAAAAGAAGCAAATAAGATGATCAATAAAAATCTTATCATCATTTACTATTTCAATATTGCTCTTGATTTTAAATTCTTTACCAAATCATCATATCCTACAAATTGAATTCCATCCCAGCCAATACTTTTTGCGGCATCAACATATTCTAAAATATCATCAATGAAAATGTGTTCATTTGAAGAGAAGCCTGAAAATTTTTCTACCGCTCGATAAATTTCCTGTTCAGGCTTAACAAATCCAACCTCGTGTGAAAGAAAAACATGATCAAACAGCTTTAGGAATTGGTAATTCCCATATCCATACTTTTTGTGGATAGAGTTTGTATTAGACAACAAATAGAGTTTATAATTTTTTTTTAATTCCGGTAAGAGTGCAATAACATCATAATTAAAGGAAAAGATATCCGACCAATATCTGCAAAAAGTTTCGCCATCAATTTTATGCTCCAGATACTCTAACATTTGAGCTATAAAATTTTTTTCAGATATCTTTCCCTTTTCAAAATCACGATGAACATGGTAATTGTTTTTATACAACTCTAAAAATTGCTCACCAATCCCTGCTTTGTGCTTGTTTACTTTTTCAACAAAATATTTGTAATCAAATCGAACAAGAACCTGTCCTAAGTCAAAAACTATTGCGGAATATTTTCTGTCTATCATTCAGCAATGACAAAAATATCGTCGGCAAGTCCCTTGTTTACTTTTACACTACTAACCGTCATTTCAATAACTTGAGGACCAAAAGATTGGGTAAGTTTAAAAGGATATTTAATTCCTTCAACTTCAGTATAGTTATCATAAGTTATAACTTGCTCTATCAAACCCATTTGAGTTTGCATTTCTTTTTGCTCTTTAACCTTTAATCCGGATTCAACATCAAAGAAAGTAAACCATTTTACGTCTGATGGCAGAGTCATTTTTATTTTATAGGCATCTTTACCATTTATTTTTTCTGATCCCTCATAAGATAGTTTGATAGAATTACTTTCGGGATCTAACAAAAACTCCATTGTAGCTTCAACTTTTAATTGTTCAAGCTCTTTATCCTTAACTTCTATTTTTTGCCCGCCAGCTTGCATAACTCCTTTTATGCCGTCAAAAATAATTGTTTGATCCATACCGCCGGCTTTTACTTCCTGGCGCATTTTGTTTGGAGCTTTTTGTTTAACAATTATTGTAAGACTTTGTCCCATTGCTGTGCCGCGCATTATTGTAGTTCTATCTTCAACTTTAGAAATAGCATTTCGCCCGCCGATTGCATCAATATATTTTTCGATAACCACTTTTGGATCAACTTTTGCAACAACGCTAGAATCCTGTGAGTAAATATTTTTTGTGCCAACTAATAGAAAAGCGACTAAAAGAACTGATAATAAGTATTTCATTTTCTCCTCGTTTAAAAATTGTGTGTAAAAATACGAATAAGATTTAATTAACGGGAAATAGATTTTGCCGATAATCACTGGTTAAAACCTTATATTAGAATTATTAGTTTCAAAAATGCACAAATATTTAATTTAATCAGCAAATTATTTTAACATTATTAGAAAAAATATGCCGACCAAGATAATTTTTATTTCCATTCTATTAATATCATTTATAACAAACGCTCAACAGTATTCGATAAGGGGAAATATTACTGATAAGCTAACTTTTCATCCACTTAGTTTTACAAATATCAGAGTTGCAAACACAACACTTGGTACTTCTTCAAATGTAAATGGTGAATATGAATTAAAATTAAATGAAGGTTCATATCTTTTAATTGCTTCATTTATTGGATATTATTCCGATACGATTAAAGTTAACGTTAATAAAAATTTATCAGGTATTAATTTTAATTTAAGTCAAGCAAAAATAGATCTGCCCGAGATAGTAGTTAGTCCCGGTGTCAATCCTGCCATTGAAATTATTCGTAAAGCAATTGAGAAAAGACAAATCCGCAATAAAGAAATTCGAGGCTACGAAGTAGAAGCATACACCAAGGGCATCATCAGAACAACAGAAGATATATCTTCAAGAGGCAGTAGTATTAATATCGGGATTGGCGGAAGCGATACAACGGAATTACGAATATCAGGGATTCTTGAAAATCACAGCAAAGGATATTTTGAGCAGCCAAATCAATTTAAGGAAATTATTCTTGCACGAAAACAGAGTGCAAATTTTCCACCAACAATTAACACGCTTACCGGCGGAAGATTAATTCAAAATTTTTATGATGACGATGTAAACTTCTTAGGCAGGGATTTACCCGGTCCGATTTCTGACAACGCACTTGAATATTATTATTTTTACATAGAAAAAGTATTGGCGCAAAACGATAGAAAAGTTTATCAGATTCATCTCGAGCCGGATAATTCTGCTGATCCTGGCTTTGCCGGAAGTATATTTATTACTGATAGCACTTTTGATCTTATAAAAGTAGATTTGATTCTTAATCGTGCTGCAAACACTGGCGGGATTTTCGATACGGTAAATGTTTATCAGCAATTTGATGAATATGACGGAATCTATTTGCCTGTTGATTACCGTTTGTTTGTTAAGGCGAACCTTCTTGGTCTGGTAAGAGTAGGATTTGAGCTCAATACAATTCTATTCAATTATAAAATCAATCAGGATTTGCCCGGGAACATTTTCAATAAAGCAATCGTTACAGTTGTTCCTGAAGCCGATAAGAAAGATTCAACATACTGGCAATCAACACCAACCATTCCAAATACTTTTGAAGAGCAGACCGCTTATAAAAGGATTGATAGTATAGAAAATATTCCCAAAAAATTTCTTGATGATTTTTCATTTCTTAACACGAGAATATATATATCTGATAATATTTCCATAAGCGCTCCACTTGGAATGTATCATTTTTCACGAGTGGAAGGGCACGCATTAAATTTTGGATTATCAATTAAAAATTCTTTTAATAAAAGATTCAATTCATCACTAAACTTATCCTACGGATTTTCCGATAAAAAATTTAAGCAGGATTATATTGCAGAATACCTTCTTGGAGAATATAGAACCTGGAAAATAAAATTTGGAGCGTTTAATAGGTTAAATGTATTATATGGCGAATCCGATAATTATAGTGAATTGATCTCCACTCTCGTAACTCTAATTTCAAAAAACGAATTCAGAGATTATTATTATTCAAAAGGATTTGAGATAGGAATTGAAGGGGATATGTTACCCGTTTTAATTTTTAGAGCGGCATTTAAAAATAAAACCGATAACTCTGCTTTTGTAAACACAAATTTTTCTTTTTTTAATAAAGATAAAGCATACAGAATTAACCCTCCGATTTATGAAACAAGAATAAACTCTTTTAACATCGGTTTTGATGTTGATTTTAGGGATTACATTGAAGATGGCTATTTCCGCAGAAGAACATCACTTGGTAGATCGTATATTCTTTTTTCAGGTAACATCACATACAGCAACAAAGGACTGTTTAACAGCGGATTAAATTTTACAACCTTTGAATTTAATACAAGAGCATTCTTGCGAACTTTCAAATCAGCATATTTAAATCTAAATTTATATGCAAGATTAAATGATGGCACAACACCTTATCAGGATCTTTACTCAGTGCCTGGTAATATCGATGTTGTATTCAACTCGCAAACTTTTAGAACACTTAATATCAATGAAATTGTTGGTGATAAAATTGTCACTCTTAATCTAACTCATGATTTCCGTGATGAAATTTTTAGAATGGTGAATATTCCAGGAATAAAAAACTGGGAGATAATGTTATCTTTAATCTTTAATATGGCCATTGCAGATATTACTCCAGAGTCCGCTTCCATTCTTACGAATCAAGTTAAATTATTCAAACATCCATTTTATGAAATAGGTTTTGGAGTTGGGCAAGGATTATTTCCATTCAAATTTGAGTTTATGTGGAAACTTAATTATAGAGATGGAAATAATTTTAGAGTGGGATTAAATATGCCGATGTTATAAAAGTTTATAAAGAAAAAAAGCGCTCTAAAAAGAGCGCTTCAAAAGGAAATAAACAGAACTTATTTCTTGGGTTTTGCTTCACTTACGATGATGTTACGACCCTTGAGTTCAGTACCATTTAATGCCTGCACTGCCGCAGCCGCTTCAGCTTCAGTTTCGAATTCAACAAAACCAAAACCTCTAGATCTGCGTGTCTCTTTATCAGTAACAACTTTTGCTGAAACTACGTTGCCATGTACGGCAAATGCTTTCTGCAAATCTTCGTCACTTACTGACCAGGGGAGACTCCCTACAAACAATTTAGTACTCACGAAACGAACCTTTAATTAATTGAACAAAAAAACGTCGATGGACGCGGGAATAAAATAATATTAATAATTAAAGAAACAAAGAAAAAATTTAATTTATCATTGATTTTAAGCCTAAAATGAAGGCGTTCTGTATCATCATGCACTTTTTATAGATTTATGATTGTGAATTTTATTTCGAACTTTGATCTTATTGGTTGAGGAAAGATGAGCAAAGATTTAAAAGAAAACCATTTCACAATGCCAGAAACGTGATTAAATATCCTGCAAAGTCCTAATTAAAATTTAAACATGAATGTATGACAGCATGAAAATTATTAGAATACTTTAATAATGAAATCTGACCATGCATCCATGCAATCATACATTCCTGCTTTCCTGCTTTGAATCTAAAGTTTGATTTAATATGCTAGAATTTTCTTTTTGAGATAGATGAGCAAAAAGTTAGAGAAGTTTTTCTATCGTATCCTTAACATTTTCAACAGGAATTATTTTTATTGACTTAGATTGAGCTAAACTTTTTAAATTTCCATTGGGAACAACAACACTTTTAAAACCAAGCTTTTGTGCCTCAGCAATTCTTTTTTCGATATGCCCAACACTTCTTATTTCGCCGCCCAAACCAACTTCACCAATTATTATTGTTTGATTATCTACAACTTTATTTATCAAACTTGAGGTAATGCTAACACAAACAGCAAGATCGACCGCTGGTTCGATAACACGTATTCCACCCGCAACATTTACAAAAACATTATTTACAGAGGCACGCACACCTGCCCGTTTTTCTAATACCGCTAAAAGAATAGATAATCTTTTTTGATCAAATCCATTTGATACTCTTTGTGGATATCCAAAATTTGATGGTGTAACCAATGCCTGAACTTCCAATAATATTGGTCTACTTCCTTCAATGCTGGATGTAACGACGGAACCGGGAGTTTGCTTTTCACGTTCACTTAAAAATAATTCACTTGGATTTGTAACCTCACGCAGTCCATCTTCGCGCATTTCAAAAACACCAATTTCGTTCGTGCTTCCAAACCTATTTTTCTGTGCGCGCAGGATTCTGAATGAATGGTTTGATTCCCCTTCAAACTGTAAAACAGTATCAACCATATGCTCAAGAATTTTTGGTCCCGCAATCATTCCTTCTTTTGTAACGTGTCCAATTATAATTACTGAGTAATGATTTTTCTTTGCTTCTTCCATCAACATTGCAGCACATTCACGGATTTGTGTGATTGTTCCGGGAGAATTCTCTAATTCACTTCTGTAAGTTGTTTGGATGGAATCTATAATTACAACAGAAGGAGCGATTTCTTTTATTGCTCCAAGTATGTTTGATAATTCAGTTTCTGCTTGCACAAAAAACGAATCTGATTTTACTTTTAATCTACTTGAGCGAAGTTTTATTTGTTTTTCTGATTCTTCACCCGTTACATATAAAACTTTTTCTTTAATACTTGCGGCAGCTTGCATTGCAATTGTGGATTTACCAATCCCCGGATCACCGCCGAGAAGAATAACGGAGCCGGGCATAATTCCGCCGCCAAGCACGCGATCAAATTCTATAAT
>JAVHOU010000071.1:0-19312 GCA_036170275.1 Ignavibacteriaceae bacterium | reverse complement strand
GATTTGGAATTATTCAACATACAACAGATGGCGGCGCAAGCTGGACAACTCAAGGAACTCCTCTTGCAGATACACAAGGCGGCAATGCAATTTTTAGTCTTTATTTTGTTGATGCTAACAATGGATGGTTAACCGGTGATTATGGAAAGATATGCCGTTATACAGGAACTACAGGAGTAGAAGAAAACGATAATATTCCAATTGAGTTTTCACTTTCTCAAAACTATCCTAATCCATTTAATCCAAGTACAAAAATTCAGTACTCTATAAGCAACCAGCAAAATGTGACTCTAAAAGTTTATAATATTCTTGGTAAAGAAGTTGCTACCTTAGTGAATGACGAGAAACCTGCAGGAACTTATGAGGTTTTTTTCAATGGTTCAAATCTCTCAAGTGGCGTTTACTTCTATAAATTACAGTCAGGTTCATTTGTTGAAACAAGAAAATTAACACTTTTAAAGTAAAGCAATTGTACTGATTTTGAAACTTTAAAAAGGACTCAATAGAGTCCTTTTTTTATATCAATCTCATGTCATCCAAGAAAGGTAATTTCTTTCTAACAGCATCTACATAAGTTTTATCAATTTCCGCAGTGATAATTTTTTCCTCATTTTCAATTGCTATAATTTCTTTTCCCATTGGATCAAACACAGAGCTAAAGCCGTTGTAATGCAGCTTTGGATCATTGCCAACCCTGTTAACGCCCGCGACATAACATTGATTTTCTATTGCACGAGATTTAAGTAAGGTTCTCCAATGTTCAATTCGTGTATCGGGCCAATTAGCAATATCAACAATCAAATGAACTTTTTCTTTTGCATAGAAGCGATACAGCTCAGGGAAACGCAAATCATAACAAATCGACAGTCCAATTTTTATTCCTTTCACTTTTGTTACAACAGTGTTTTTTCCTTTTCCATAAAAAATATCTTCGGAAGAATATGAAAATGGGTGAATCTTTCTATAAGTGGATATAATTTTTCCCTGGTTATTCAGGTGAACCAAAGTATTAAAATTTTTCTTCTTTCCTTTTTCAATCATCCCATACATTACTGCACATTTTTTTTCTTTGGCAAGAGATGAAAAGAATAAATGGCTCTCCCCCTCCAACTCTTCAGCAAAATCATTGGACTTCATTGTAAATCCTGTAAGAGTCATTTCAGGAAAGATGAGAATATCCATCGCATCGGTTTGAGATAAAAGAGATTTCAACTTTTCCATACTTGCAGATTTATTTTCCCAAACAGGATTGTATTGAACCATAGCGATTTTCATTTTAATATTTCCTTAATAGATAATCAAAAGAATTACAGCAATAACAATTCCTATTATTGCCTGAATTATAATTTCATTTTTTGTAAGCGTGCCTTTAATCAACCCAAGTGGAGTCCACTTCATCCAGTTCCATTTTGCTGGTAAATTTTCTTTTAGAAATAAATAATAAAAAACATCCTGTAACCCGAATTGTTTCATAATCCATCCAGCAAGTGCAGCTATCCAACTGAATTGAATTCCAATAATAATAAGCAAAAGTACATCATACATAATCTGGTTAATTCTGTAGGAACGAATAATTATTTTTTCTGGAAGCTGTGTGGTCCTTCTTATCAAAGAAAAATGATAACCAAGAATATCAAATAAATTGCTTAAAAGAATAAACAGAAAAGGTGCATAACGATATTCATAAAAAGATAATGGAATGAATAATGCGCTAAGCAAAAAGTTTAGCCATATTAACTTGTATTTTATAATATTTATTAACTCATTCATATTGAAAAATAATTAAAATCACGTTTCATAAAAAATTTAAATCCGGTCGTTAATTTGATAAAATATTAGCACCAGAAAATATTTTACATTTATTAAATAACTTCAGTTTGCTTATTTTAAACCCACAATTTTCAAACTAATTCGTAATGTATGAATAAAAATATTTCTTTCGATTTTTCTCTATTTAATGTTTTTCCGGATATGTGTTTTCTTGCGAATGGGAATGGCGAAATTAAACTGTTTAACAAAGCCGCTGAGTCTCATTTACATCTGTCTGAAAATAAGCCTGAACTAATTTTTGATTACATTGAACTATGTGACAGAAGTGAAGCGGAAAGTATTTATAGGAATACATTAAAGAATCAAACCTTAGGTGAATTCGAAACAAGATTCTATTTCCAAAAAAAATTTTTTAACATTAAACTAAATTACATCCCCTTTTCTGCTAATGGTTATGATGAAAACCTTGTTATAATTACTGCCCGTGATATCAGCGAAGAAAAGAAAAAAGAAACTGATCTTATTAGATTTTTTAACGTAGCTGAAAATACTGTTAATCCACTTCAGATTACTGATCTTAGCGGTAAAATGATTTACGTAAATAAAGCCTTTGAACATGCGAGCGGATATGACAAAGAAGAACTACTCGGAAAAAATCCAAGAATATTTGGCAGCGGAAAGAATTCTCAAAAATTTTGGGATAAAATGTGGGATACTATTTCCAGTGGCAGAGGCTGGGTCGGCGAAGTTGAAAATCAGAAGAAAAATGGAGAACCATTTTTTACACAGCTATTAATTTCTCCTATATTAGATAAAGAAGGCAAAGTTTCAGGTTACTTTGGAATACATAGAGATCTGACAGAAAAACGTACACTTGAACGTCAGCTTATACACACCCAAAAGATGGAAAGCATTGGAACACTTGCTGCTGGAATCGCACACGAAGTTGGAAATCCTCTCGCTTCAATATCAGCATTAGTTCAGGTTGCCCAAAGATCTACCAGTGATCCGTTTATCAATGAAAAACTTGGATTGGTTAAAAGCCAGGTTACACGAATTTCAAAAATCATTAGAGATCTTGTTGATTTTTCCAGACCATCTAATTATGAGCTAGAACTGACTGATGTTAATAAGGTGATCCGAGAAGCCGTTGAAATAACAAAAGTGGGAACAAAAGCAAAGGATATAATTTTTGAAACCACTCTTAATAATGATATTCCCATGCTTCCATTAATATCTGATCAAACACAGCAGGTTTTTGTTAATATTCTTCTTAATGCTGTAGATGCGATTGTAGAAAAGAAAAGAACTGGTAAAACAGAAAGAATAAGTGTAAAATCCGAATGTAATGGAGATGAACTGACATTAACTTTTTCTGATACAGGTATTGGAATTAATGAGGAAAATTTAATTAAAGTTTTTGAACCTTTCTTTACAACGAAAAAAGAAGGCAGAGGCACAGGGCTTGGGTTATGGGTAAGTTATGGCATTGTGAAAAGTTTTCAGGGGGACATAAAAATCCAAAGTAAGTTAAACGAAGGGACAACTTTTATAATAAAGTTACCAATAAAATAAAAATCTTTCAGGAAAAAGTATGCCTTATAAAATATTAGTAGTTGATGATGAAGAAATAATCCGAGATTCACTTTATTATATTTTAGATAAAGAAGGTTATGAAGTACAAAAAGCTGAAAACGGTAAAGTGGCTTATGATAAAATGCTTGAAAACCATTTTGATTTGGTTATTACCGATATTGAAATGCCGGTAATGAAAGGCACGGATCTTCTTGAAAAAATAAAAACCCTAAATGTTCAAACATCCGTAATAGTAATAACAGCCTTTGGTTCATTAGACACAGCGATAAGTGCATTAAGAAATGGTGCAAGTGATTATATACTTAAACCGGTTGAGTTTGATGAGCTTCTTATAAAAGCAAAACGATTATTTGAAGTTAGAGATCTACTACTTGAAAACCGGGTATTGCGGGATGAAATACATCGTAAATATGATTTTGAAAATATTATAGGTAAAAGTTCAAGTATAAAAAAAGTTTACGAAATGATTGAAGCAGTTGCCGAAACCGATTCGACAGTACTTATAAGTGGTAATAGTGGCACGGGTAAAGAACTTGTAGCAAGAGCTTTACATTATAAAAGTCAAAGAAAAAACAAACCATTTATTGCTGTAAATTGTGGCGCAATTTCCGAAAATCTTATTGAAAGTGAATTGTTCGGTCATAAAAAAGGTGCCTTCACTGGTGCAATTGCGGACAAAGACGGTTATATGAAAGCAGCAAACGGCGGAACATTATTTTTAGATGAAATTAGCGAAATGCCTCCGCAATTGCAGGTTAAACTTCTACGTGCAATTCAAGAAAAAGAATATACTCCCGTGGGAACGACTACTTCGCTCCAGGTAAACACAAGATTTATTGCAACTACTAATAGAAATCTTGAGGATGAAGTTAAAGCTGGCAGATTCCGTGAAGACCTTTACTACAGAGTAAATGTAGTTGATATTCATCTGCCTTCTTTAAAAGAAAGAGAAGAGGATATTCCCCTTCTTGCTGATCATTTTTTAAATAAATACAGGAAAGAATTAAATAAAAATATTCGCGGAATCGATAGTGAGGCTATGCGTGCCTTATTAGCTCACGAATGGAAAGGTGAAGTAAGAGAGTTAGAAAATATCATAGAGCGCGCAGTAATTTTCTGCAAGAGTGATTTTATTTCTCTTTCTGAGTTGCCTCAATCATTTAGACCCAAAATTGATGAACAGGATTTTTCATTTTCCGGGTCTCTGGATGATTCCGTAAGAAAGTTTGAAAAAGATTTTATCCTGCGTGCACTTGAAAGTAATGATAACAATAAAGAAAAAACAGCAGATGCAATGCAAGTTGGACTTTCAACTCTTTATAGGAAGTTGAAAGAACTTGACATTAAGATTTAGTAAGAGAGACTTCTGAAAAATATTTATGTATCGTACTGTCATTCCCACGAAAGTGGGAATCCAATCCCAGAATGGTTAGATTCCCGTTTACACGAGAATGACCGTATGAATTTTTCAGAAGCCTCTAAGAATTACATCATAAAATTATCAGTTTTTCTTTCTCAATATTTGAAATGCCCTGTTTTAACATTTCCAATTACGAGAATAAAAAATTCTTTTTTAAGATAATTATCAACATTTTATTTCTTAACCTGCCATTTTCATCCCTATCCAACTCTGGCACACAAATAGCAAAACATTAAAGAATTTTCCCTTTTAGGAATGTGAAATTATTTTAAAAATGAAGTATGTAGTTATATATAGCCCTGATTTTAGTCTATGTTACAGTTTGTTAATGTACTTGCAAACTCAATATAAAGTTGTTGCAACTACTGATTTGGAAGTAGTCTCTTCGTTGATCACAAATCATTCTGCAGACTTAGTGATTATGGATACCGAACCAACAGCCGAGGTTCAAATAAAGTGCGAGCAATTTAAAAAGTGCAGAGCTGATATTCCTTTAATCCTAACTTACGTTTTTAACAACCGAGTAAAGGATTCAGAAAACAGGATTAAAAGATTTGTTAATGAGATTTTTTATAAACCATTTGATCTAAATGAACTCTCTTTAAGAATTCCTTCACTATTACTGTCAGCTTAAATTTAATAACCTATTTAGTTTTTCTTTTTTTTCTTATACTTACCAATAATCAATCATTTAATTAATACAAAGGTGTTAATTTAATTATTCACCTCTATATATTATAATTCTCAAATCTTGTGAAATGACAACTAACCTCTTCCCAAAGCCGAGAAATTGAACGATTTTAGCATAATTATTAATGAATTTTTACAAATATTTGCAACAATTTAAATGGTATTCTAATTGTTAATGATTGGAGACCAATATCTGATTATAAAATCATAAAAAGGATAAAAAAATGAAAAACATATTTATGTATCTCGCTGTAGTGATAACCATAGTTGCTTTATATGGTTTTGCCTTTACTATTTCCAGCAATCCAGATGGAGATGGTAAAAAAATATTTACAGATAACAAATGTAATATGTGCCACACAATCACCTCACAAGGAATTGAATCTAAAAAATCTGATGCTAAAGATCTTTCAACTGTTGGCCAGGATAAAACGGCTGAATTATTAACCAAATATTTAAAGAAAGAAGCTAAGCTGAATGACAAAGATCATAAATCATCATTTAAGGGTACAGATGAAGATCTTAAAATTTTGGTTGATTGGTTATTAACACTAAAGGCAGCTAAATAATTTTGATAAAATCATTTATGGCACATTTCTATTCATTAGCCGAAAAATTAAGATGCTTCCCAAGCATTTTAAAATATACAAAAACCCTCCTTATAATCGGATTAGTTATTCTGCCCTCGTATATATATGCTCAATCGGTTGATGATTGTTTGATGTGCCATAGTGATAACACACTCACTATGGAAAAAAATGGGAAAGAGATTTCCCTTTTTGTAAAAGAAGATGTTTTTAAAAGTTCAGTCCACGCCAAGCTAAGTTGTGTAAGCTGCCATAAAGGATTTGATCCTGAAGCAATGCCACACGCTGAAAATATTCTGGAAGTAAATTGTGTAAGTTGCCATCAAAATGTTTTAACAAAGCATTCTTTTCACCCGCAAATTTTAAGATCAAAAGGATTAGGAAAAACCGTTGATACTTCATGCAAAAATTGTCACGGAATTCATGATGTAGTTTCTCCTAAAGATCCTAAAGGTAAATGGTACAACAAAAATCTTATTGTAACTTGCGGTACTTGTCATAAAAATCAAAGCGATAATTATTTAACATCCAATCATGCAGCTGCTTTTAAAAGTGGAGATAAAAGCGCACCAAATTGCATTTCCTGTCATAAATCACCTATAACTAAAATTTCATTTGGTGATAATAAAGTTGAGATGAAAAAAGCGCAGGAAAAACTTTGCCTTTCTTGCCACTTGGATAATAAAGACGTAAGAGAACGTATCACACCTTCAGCCGGATTTATACATGCTTACGATAAAAGTGTTCATGGGTATGCTCTAAATGTTAAAAATAATGGTGATGCTGCCAGTTGTATAAATTGTCATAGTGCACATGAAATTATTAAAGGCACGAATTCCAAATCAAGTGTTTACAGATTAAATATTCCTAATACTTGTGGTAAATGCCATACGGCAATCAAGGATGAATACATAGAAAGTATCCACGGACAACTTGTAATGAAGGGCAATGGCGATGCACCTTCGTGTACAAATTGTCATGGCGAGCATAACATTTTAAATATTAAAGATCCTAATGCACCGGTTGCATTCCAAAATGTTTCTAGTCAGGTGTGTTCCCCCTGCCATGAGTCTATGAAATTATCTGATAAGTATGGATTGACTGCAAATAGATTTAAAACATTTTCGAAATCTTATCATGGGCTTGCATTAAGCGGTGGGTCTGTAGCAGTGGCAAATTGCGGAAGCTGCCATGGTATTCATAATATTAAACCATCATCCGATCCAACATCGACGGTTAATAAAAATAATCTTGTCCACACTTGTGGGAAGTGCCATCCAGGTGCAAATGAAACTTTTACACAAGGTAACATTCATGTAACTCTTGAAAAAGCGGATGAGCCAATTCTTTATTGGATATCCACGACTTACATAATACTGCTTATAACAGTACTTGGCGGAATGTTTTTACACAATGCATTAGATCTTATAAAAAAATCTAAAATAAGAAAATTAATACAATTGGGTAAGATTAGAGAAGAAGAACACGGGCACTCACTTTATCTTAGAATGACATTTGGTGAAAGAATTCAACACGCAACTATGGCTATTAGTTTTATGATTTTAGTTTTAACAGGATTTATGTTAAGGTATCCTGATTCCTGGTGGGTAAGCCATATTAGAGATATTTGGACTGATGCAGTTGAATACCGAAGCTGGATACATAGAATTGCTGCAGTCACAATGATTATGGTTAGTCTTTACCATATCTACTATATTAGTTTTACACAAAGAGGCAGAGATTTAGTAAAAGATCTTTTTCCAAAATTAAGTGATTTTACTGATGCAATTGATATTGCAAAATATAATCTTGGAATAACCAAAGAGAAACCAAAATTAGACAGATTCAGCTATGTAGAAAAAGCTGAATACTGGGCTTTAGTTTGGGGTACCATTGTTATGTCCTTTACCGGTTTGTTAATGTGGATATACATTGATTACATAGGTGTTTTCTCAAAATTTGATTGGGATATTGCAAGAACAATCCACTATTATGAAGCGTGGTTAGCATTTCTGGCAATAGTTATCTGGCACTTCTACTTTGTAATTTTTAATCCTGATATTTATCCAATGAGTTTAACTTGGTTTAAAGGTACTGTTACAGAAGAAGAGATGGCAGAAGACCATCCGCTGGAATTAGAGCGAATAAAAAAAGAAAAAGCTAAGCATCAAGATGAGAGCATCTAGCTTTTTAAAGTTTATTGCAATCTTTTATCATGTCTAAATTTTAAGGACTTTCTTTGAATACAACAAGTAGTCTAATAAAATTGATTCCCCTTAGTTCACTACTAATCATCATTTTCACTATATCAAATTTTGCTCAATCAAATGATGACTGCTTTTCTTGTCATGATGATAAAAGTTTAACCGGTAAAAAAAATGGAAAAACTATTTCTGTTTATGTAAGTGAAAAGAATTTTACCCAGTTTGTCCACGGTTCAGTTCCTTGTGTGGGATGCCATGTTGATTTGAAGGATGCAGAATTTCCGCACGACGAAGATTTAAAACCCGCTAAATGCGGAGGATGTCACAAATCCGAAGAGGAACTGCATGCTAAATCTTTACACGGAAAAGCAATTGCACGGGGCGATAATTTAGCACCGACTTGTAAAACATGTCACGGCAGTCATGAAATCCTTCCTATAAAAGATCCAAAGTCGTCTGTTTATCCGATGAAAATTCCTTTTTTATGTGGAAGGTGCCATCAAGAAGGAACGAAAGTTCAAACTCAAAGAACGATTCATCAAGATCATATTTTGGAAAATTTTTCAGAAAGTATTCATGGACAAGGGTTATTAAAAAAAGGTTTGGTTGTTGCTCCAAGTTGCGTTTCTTGCCATACTCCTCATTCAATTTTGCCTCATACGGATCCGGCTTCATCAATATCACGAAAAAATATTGCGGCAACATGTACAAAATGTCATGTAATGATCGAGGCTGTTCATCGTAAAATAATTAAAGGTGAACTTTGGGAAAAGAAATCGCACATTTTACCTGCGTGCATCGATTGCCATCAGCCGCACAAAATTAGAAATATTTTTTACGAACTTGGAATGGCAAATCAAGATTGCATGAGATGTCATCAAGTTGAAAGTTTGAAATCTTCTAAAGATGGGCGTTCGCTTTATGTTGATTTAAAGCAATACGAAGGCTCCATTCATAATAAAACTGCATGCAGCCAATGTCATTCAGAAGTGAACGCCTCAAATATTCGATCTTGCCAAACAATTACAAAAAAGGTTGATTGCGCCTCATGCCATGCTGAGGTTGGCGATGAATATAAACAAAGCACTCATGGAATGCTTGCTGCAAAGAACGATCCGAACGCACCTGTCTGTTCAGAATGTCACGGTACGCACGGAATTTTAAGCAAGAAAGATCCGAAGTCCAGGACATTTCCAACTAATATCCCAGCTTTATGCGCTCTTTGCCATCGCGAAGGTGAACAGGCTGCCGTTCGTTATAAGGGAACTGAACATTCGATCATCGAAAGTTATACGGAAAGTATCCACGGAAAAGGATTAATGAAAAGTGGACTCACGGTTACAGCAACGTGCACAGCGTGTCATACTGCGCATCGGGAGCTTCCGCACACAAACGAGAATTCAAGTATCAATCCTAAAAATGTTGCGGCTACATGCGGAACATGTCATCATGGAATACAGGAACAATTTGAAAAAAGTATTCACTCATCCAGAGTATCTAACGCAAAAAATCTTCCATCTTGCAACGACTGCCACAGTGCTCATAAAATTAAACGAACAGATTCGGAAGGATTTAAACTTCATATAATGGATCAATGCGGAAGATGCCATGTTGAAATTGCTAAAACTTATTTTGATACTTATCATGGAAAAGTTTCGCAACTAGGTTATACAAAAACTGCAAAATGCTATGACTGTCATGGCTCTCATGATATTCTTTCTATTTCCAATCCGGAATCTCACTTGAGCAGAAAAAATGTATTAAAGACATGCCAAAAATGTCACGAGGGTGCTACGCGAAAATTTGCCGGCTACTTTACACACGCAACACACCACGATCCGCAAAAGTATCCAATTTTATTTTGGACGTTTTGGGGAATGACCGGTTTGCTTATCGGAACTTTTTTGCTTGCAGGCATTCATACATTACTTTGGCTGCCCCGTTCTTTGCAATGGAAACGCGAATTGGCAAAACGATTGAAGGAGAAAGAAAAGTTAATTGAGGAAACTAAAGAACCGGGGAACAAGAAAGAAGATGAACTCGATGCATAAAGAAGAAGAACAAGTTCTACGGTTTTCCCGCTTAAACAGAGGGCTTCATGTTTTAATGATAATCAGTTTTATTAGTTTATCGCTTACGGGTATGTCGTTAAAATTTTCATACACAAGCTGGGCGGTTGCACTTTCTCATTTCTTCGGCGGTTTTGAAGCTGCCGGGTCAATTCACCGCTTTGCAGCTTTTGTTATGGTGGTAGTTTTTATTACACATATAGTTGATATAACACGGATAAAAAGAAAAGAAGTCGGTTCCTGGAAAGCAATGATTTTTGGGAAAGGCTCAATGCTCTTCAACAAAAAAGATTTAAAAGATTTCACAGGCTCTTTGAAATGGTTTTTGGGAAAGGGTGAAAGACCCGAATACGGCAGATGGACTTATTGGGAAAAGTTTGATTACTTCGCCGTTTTCTGGGGAGTTTTTGTTATAGGTTCAACCGGGCTTACGCTTTGGTTCCCGGAATTCTTTACCCGGTTTGTACCGGGATGGGTAATTAATGTTGCAACAATAATCCATAGCGATGAAGCATTACTTGCAACCGGATTTATTTTTACTATTCATTTTTTTAATACACATCTTCGTCCGGAAAAATTTCCGATGGACATTGTTATCTTCACCGGAAGAATGCCACTTGAAGAATTTAAAATAGATAGACCTCAAGAGTACAACGAGCTGATTGAAAAAGGTGAATTAAAAAACTATCTTGTTGAAGCTTATCCTCCGATTGTGATACGCACAATCAAAATCTTCGGTTGGACTGCTTTGTCATTAGGATTCTTCATCGTGGTTTGGATAATTTACGCAATGATTTTTGCTTATAGATAGTTTACTTCATAATTTTTTTAAGATATAGTTATATGAAGAAAATATTCCCGGTATATGTTTATAATCCAATTACCTTAGCCGGTGCTGCAATTGCTGCATTCAGTTTTGGTTTAATTGTATTTTTGTTTGTGTTAGATTTCTTTAGCACACAAGAAAATACATATATGGGAATAATTACTTTTATTATTATCCCAACATTTTTAATTCTTGGATTATTGTTGATTGCTTATGGGATCTTCAGGGAAAAAAGAAGAGAAAGTTTAGGTAAAGTTAGAGGCGCTTACCTGCCTGTATTAGATCTTAATGATCCCAAAAAGCGTGCGATGTTTTTAACTTTTTCTATCGGCACTCTTATTTTTATGATCTTCTCTACGTTTGGAAGTTTTAAAGCATACGAGTACACTGAGACAGATGAGTTTTGCGGAACAATATGTCACAAAGTTATGGAGCCGGAATATACAGCTTATTTAGATTCACCTCATTCTCGTGTTGGCTGCGTTGGATGTCATATTGGATCGGGAACTAATTGGTATGTTAAATCAAAAATTTCCGGTGCGTACCAGGTTTATTCTGTTTTATTTAATAAATATTCGCGTCCAATTCCAACGCCGGTAGAAGCACTGCGCCCGGCAAGAGGCACTTGCGAAGAATGCCATACTCCAGCACATTTTTATAATGAAAAGAAAGTTGACTACACTTATTATCTTTCTGATGAACAGAATTCAAAATCTAAAATCAGTATGCTTCTTAGAATTGGCGGTGGTAAAAGCGCATTGGGATCTATCGAAGGAATACATTGGCATGTTAATCCTGATAATATTATTTCATACATTTATACTGATAAAAGAAGATTAGAAATTCCCTGGATTAAGGTAATTTCAAAGGATGGTAAGGAAACAATTTTTAAAGATAGAAACGCAAAGTTTGATGAAAAGAATTTCAATAAAGAAAATATCAGAACGATGGATTGCATCGATTGTCATAACAGACCTTCTCACATATATCATCAACCTGATAAAATGATTAATGAGATGCTATCAAGAGGTAAGATTAATGAATCACTTCCGTTTATTAAAAGTATATCTGTTGAAGCTTTGGAAGATAACTACACAACCAAACAACAAGCCTTAGAAAACATTCAACAAACCATTAATGATTTTTATGCTTCAAATTATCCTGAAGTTTATAAATCAAAAAAAATTGCAATCCAATCAAGTATAGAAATAGTTAAAGCGATTTATTCCAGGAATTACTTTCCCTATATGAATGCAAACTGGAAGCATTTTCCTAATAATATTTCACACGTTTATACTCCCGGTTGTTTCCGCTGCCACGATGGAAATCATGTGAGTGATGATGGTAAAGTAATTTCAAATGATTGCAATAGCTGTCATAAAATTATTTCACAAACAGATAATGCGGGCAATACAAGAGTTGATTTGAACGGATTAAAATTCCAGCATCCGGTTGATCTTGGAAAATCAATTGAAGATCATCTCTGTACCGATTGCCATTGGAAGAAAGAATAATTTTATATCTTTGAGTAATGAAAAAATTAACCTTTATATTTTTTCTAACTCTTACACTCAATCTTTTCTCGCAAGATATTCCTAATGGATTTGTAGAAATCCGTGAAGTAATTCCTGATGTAATTCTTGATCTTCGTTATTTTACCAATCATAATTTTCTCGGCGTGCCTGTTGATGGTTACAGCGCAGAAAAATGTTATATCACGAAAGCAGCCGCAGATTCACTTGCCAAAGTTCAAGCAGAACTAAAAATATTTAATTTGTCTTTAAAAATTTATGATGCGTACCGTCCACAGAAAGCCGTTGATCATTTTGTAACATGGGCAAAAGATTTATCAGACACGCTAACTAAAAAAGAATTTTATCCAACTGTAGATAAGAGCAAATTATTTATTGATGGTTACATTGCAGAAAAATCCGGTCATAGCCGCGGCAGTACAATTGATTTAACAATCGTACCAATACCGATTCCCTATCAACCTGAGTTTAATGTTAATGATCAATGCGAATGCTACGAATCTGCAGATAAAAGATTTAAAGATAACAGCATTGATATGGGAACTGGCTTTGATTGTTTCAATTCCCTTTCGCGTACTGAAAATAATGAAATTACACCACAACCAAGAGCAAATAGATTACTGCTAAAATCGCTAATGGATAAATACGGTTTTAAAAATCTCGCTGAAGAATGGTGGCATTATACTCTTAGAAATGAACCTTTCCCAAAAACCTATTTTAATTTTGAAATCAAATAGATCACAAATCTTTCCCTATCTAATAATCTCACAATTAATTGGAACAAACTCAGATTCCCTTTGGTTAAAGCAACAGATTAAATAATAATTAATGCTTTACGGAGGCTGATATGAAATCATTAGTAGCGCTGATAATATTTTTCACTTATTCTCTAATTCCTTTTTCAAATCAAATCATTGATAAAAAACCGGTTAAAAACAATTCTATCCAGCTTGCCTTGCTTTTAGATACCAGCAATAGTATGGATGGACTAATTGATCAGGCAAAAAGTCAATTATGGAAAATTGTAAATGAACTTGCAACCACAAAAAAAAATGGAAACACAGTTGAACTTTATGTTGCATTGTATGAATATGGAAAGGATGCTATTCCTGCACAAGAAGGACATTTGAGAAACATTCTTCCCTTCACTCAGGATCTGGATAAAATTTCTGATGAGTTATTTAAATTAAAGACAAATGGTGGTGAGGAGTTTTGCGGTAAAGTAATTTTAGATGCGATTAATAATCTTCAATGGAAAAAATCAAATGACGAGTTAAAAATAATTTTTATTGCAGGTAACGAACCATTTACTCAAGGTGATATTGATTATAAAGAAGCATGTAAAAAAGCTGTTAAGAATGGAATTGTCGTTAACACAATATTCTGCGGCAATTATGATGAAGGTATCCAAACAATGTGGAAAGATGGTGCTGACTTATCTGATGGAAAATATATGAACATTGATCATAATGCAGAGATTGTTCACGTTGATGCTCCACAGGATGATGAAATAATTAAGCTGGGACAGGCACTAAATAAAACTTACATAGCTTTTGGAAATTCAGGTAAAGAAAAGAAAGAGCTCCAAGCCGAACAAGATGCAAACTCGATGAGCGTCAGTAATGAGGTTATGGTACAAAGATCAGTTACAAAATCGGGTGGGCAATATAAAAACTCTGGTTGGGATTTGGTCGATGCAAAAAAGGATGGCTCGATAAAAATCGAAGAATTAAAAGATGAAGAACTTCCCGATGAAATGAAAAAGATGACTGTGCAGGAAAGAAAAACTTACTTGGATAAAATGGAAAAACAGCGTGAACAGATTCAACATAAAATTAATAAGCTAAATGATGAGCGAAGTAAATATGTTGCTCAAAAGATGCTTGAGAACAAAAATGATAAAACACTTGATGCAGTTATGATTAAAACAATTCGTGAGCAAGTAAAACAAAAAAATTATTCATTCGGGAAATAATTATTTGTCATTTCGATCCCGATTTCAATCGGGAGAGAAATCTGTTTGAATGAAAATTAACAGATTTCTCGGTCGAAGACTTCCTCGAAATGACAATTCAAGTTGAAAGGTGAAAAAATGTATAAGAAAATAATTATTGCGATCACATTTATAATAGCCAACATCAATTTATTTGCTGATGGTTTCATAGTTATTCCAAGACCGCATCCATTGCCGAATCCTTTTCCATTAGAAGTTGTTTATCATAAAGTTGATGTAAAAATTGATGGACAAACAGCAATAACAAAAATTGATCAATCATTTTATAATCCAAGTCAATATCAACTTGAAGGATTTTACATCTTCCCTATTCCTAAAGGAGCAGTGATTAATAACTTCACAATGATTATAAATGGAAAAGAAACTAAAGCTGAATTACTGGATTCCGATAAAGCGAGAAAGATTTATGAGGACATTGTAAGACAAATGCGAGATCCCGCTTTGCTTGAATACAGTGAACAAAACATTTTTAAGTTACGCATCTTCCCAATCGAACCAAGAAGCGAAAAGAAAATATCTATCAGCTATACTCAGATTCTAGAATCTGACAATAATTTATTTGAATACATCTACCCGCTTAACACAGAAAAGTTTTCTGCAACACCGTTAAAAAATGTTTCTGTTAAGATTGATTTAAAGTCTGATGAAAAGATTAAGAATATATATTGCCCAACTCACGAAGTTGAAATTGTAAACAAAAGCGATAACCAATCATTCGTTTCTTACGAAGATGAGAATGTAAAACCTGATATTGATTTTAAATTATACTTTTCTAAAAATTCCTCACAAGTTGGATTATCCTTACTTAGTTATCAAACTGGAAATAATGATGGTTACTTTTTACTAAGCGCTTCACCATCAATTGAAATAGATAAATCCAATATCGAGAGTAAAGACATTACTTTTATACTCGATGTTTCAGGAAGTATGAGCGGAGAAAAGTTAGAACAGGCAAAGAAAGCTTTACTTTATTGTGTTAATAATTTAAATGCTGATGATAATTTCAATATCATTCGCTTTTCGACTGAAGCATACTCATTGTTTAATTCATTAAAGAAAGCCGACAAGCAAAATATAACTGAAGCAAAAAGATTTATTGATGATCTCCAGGCAATTGGAGGAACAAACATTGAAGAAGCTTTTAATTTAGCTTTTAAAAATTACAGCGAATCAAATAGACCACACTTTGTAGTTTTCTTAACTGATGGCAAACCAACAATTGGGGAAATGAATGATGAGAAACTTTTAAATAGAATTTTAAACTCTAATAAAACCAATGCCAGAATTTTTACTTTTGGAATAGGTGATGAAATAAATACTCATTTACTTGATAAACTTACAGATGCAACAAAAGCCTGGCGCACCTATGTTAGCAATGATGAAGATATAGAAATTAAAGTATCAAACTTTTATCATAAAATTCAATCCCCTGTTCTTAGCGATTTGAAATTAGATTTTGATAATGTTGAAGTTTATCAGACATATCCAAAAGATTTACCAGATTTATTTAAAGGATCAAACTTATTAGTCTTTGGAAGATACAAAGGAAATGGAAATGTAAAAGTAACCCTAACCGGAAAACTAAATGGCAAACAAAAAGAATTTACTTTAAAGGATAATTTCACTTCTTCAAATGATGAATACAATTTCATCCCACCTTTGTGGGCTTCAAGAAGAATTGGTTATTTACTTGATTTGATAAGACTAAATGGTGCAGACAAAGAGTTGGTTGATGAAGTTACAATGCTAGCACGTGAGCACGGAATAATAACTCCGTACACCAGTTATTTAATTATGGAAGATGAAGAAATAAGGGTTCGTGGCGGAAGATTGATTGATGGATTACAATCTCTTGCACCAAGACCAGAATTGAAAAAAGAAAATGAAGCTGATTATTTCAGAATGCAAGATAAAAGCGGAAGAGGAAGTGTTGAAGTGAGTGAAGAATTTCAAAACTTAAACTCAGCAACTAATTACAGCCAGACTCAACAAGGCAAAGATCGATTATCGTACAAAGATTCTAAAGGAAATTTGCAAAATCTCTCACAAAAAGTAAAAAATGTTTTAGGCAGAGCAGTTTATCAACAAGATAATTATTGGATTGATAGTGAATTGCAGAAACAAGAAACGAAAAACAAGAAACGAATTAAATTTAACTCTGATGAATATTTTGCTTTGATAAATAAAGAACCTGCTACAGCACAATTCTTAGCACTCGGACAAAATGTAAGGTTTTATCATAACAATGTTTTTTATGAGGTGTATGAGTGATCAGGATTCACAAACCCAGTTCCTTTGAGGAACTGGGTTTGTCTGTAAGATTATAATTTTCTTTCCACAAACTCTAAAGTTCAGCAAGTTTTTTCTGAGCTTTTTCTTTTAACTCTGTGCAGGTTTTTCTCATATCAGAATTATACTTTTCATCTTTAATTTCTTTAAGATTAATAAGTACATTATAAATTCCGCCAAGCACCCCTGTATAAGTAATCACCGGTCTCAAAGACTATCTAATTTTTTTTATTACTTTTTCCATCAAGTTAAGATAGTTTACTAATCTTGAATATATCTCATTAAAGAAAAGTTCATTGTAAATATGGCTTAGTCTGTTTCTGTCATCGATCATCTGAATTAATAATTCGTACTCTTCTTCATCTAAAAGGTTTACTCCAAAAAATTCCTTGATGGCAGATTTTGGTGAAACAGTTTCAATGCCGTGTTGTTCAATTAAAAATGTTTTAATTAGTTTCCAGCATAATTCAATAGAATATTCTAACTTTTGAATTTGTCCGTTCTTAACTAAGTCAAGTTCAATTTCATTAAATTTTGATAAATCAAGTTTCAAAGCTTCAGCTAATGAAGTCAAAGATTTCGAAAAATCAGATAATCTTTCTACGAATATTTTGGATCGTTCCATATTACTATTTCCTGTAAAGCAATTTTTTTAAACTTCTCATCGACTAATGCAAAATCTACAATATCAACTTTATACGGAATATCAGATTCTTCAATCTTATTAATAATTTTATAGTAAGCTTTCCCAATTGGTTTATTTCCAAGCAAACCAACATCAACATCAGAATAACGCTTGAATTTTTTAGTTGCCCTTGAACCAAAAAGAAAAACCTTGTATTCCTTTGCATCAATAATTGAAAATATTATTTCTTTAATCTTAGCAAGATATTTATGATTATAGTCTAACATTATTATTAAAAATTTCTTTATTAACAAAAAAATAATTTTTATGGGAATCTATGCCTTCGGCAGAAGTGCCCTTAAGACATTATAAAAGCTTCTTCAAATCTTCAATAGTAATTCCAACTTTCTTTAAAATATTGCTTAATGTTCCCTTTTTAATTTCTGAATGATTCGGAACTATGACGCTTTTATTTTCAGATAGATTGTGCATAAAGATGTGGCTTCCACGCGGATGATCAACATAATATCCAATTCTACGCAAAGCTTTCACTACTTCTTTACCAGAGAAAGTTTTACTCAAATTACAACCTCTAATTCACGGAAGTTGAGATTTGGAGTAGTTTTTATTTGGTTTAACTTTTCCAATCCCTCCAGATAACATAAAATTGCTTCTTTAGCATTTAACAGAGCTTCTTCTTCTGTTTCTGCTTGGGTAAAGCAGCCATCCAGAGCTGGTACGGTAATATTAAATCCACCTTCTTCAGCTTTTTCTAATACTATATTGAATTTCATAAAAATCCTTTTTGATTTACCTAAATATACTTTAAGAAAATTAGCCTTTCAAGGAGCGGGCAAACTGAATATAATTTGGATGGCAATGGCGAAAATCACTTCAATAAATTTATTTTTACTATTGATACTCTACAATTTATTTTCCACAAATTGCAATACTTCTCTAAGTTTTTTCTGAGCTTTATTTTTTAAATCTTCGCAAGTTTTTCTCATCTCAGCATTAAATTTTTCATCTTTAATATCTTTAAGATTAATAAGCACATTGTAGATGCCGCCAAGAACGCCTGTGTAAGCACTTTGCGCACCAACGCCAACATCTGTAATAGAATTTGGATTTCCATATTTTGCAACTGTCTGCGCAATTTCAATTGCTTGAAAACTTAATTGAGCAGTATTTAATGGAACGCGAACTGCCTGCTTTAATCCATTCTGCATAGCGTTTTCACGAGTTTTCTTTTCTTCAGCAGTTTTATTTGGTAATCTTCTCGCAGCCATATAATCATTAAAAGCATTTGTATCATCATCAACGGATTTAACTAATATGTTTTTTATTTCCTGACATTTATCTGCGGCTTCATTCAGGATTTTATCGGTTTCAATATCACTGCCGCGTTTGTTTGCAGTTAAATTTGCAACCATAGAGGATAAAGCTGCACCAAGTGCTCCCGATAATGCTGCGATTGAACCGCCGCCAGGTGCAGGAGTTTCTCTTGATACTTCATCAACAAAATCTGTTAGCTTCATTTCGACAAGTGCTGTATCAATATTTTTTGGCAATCCTAAGACCCTTTCTTCAATTTTAAATTCTGAAACATCATCTAATCCAAGTGATTGTACTGCTGTATTTAGAATATCACGAATTGGAATTCCTGTTGACCGATGCTGCTTTTTTAAAT
>JAVHOU010000070.1:0-19313 GCA_036170275.1 Ignavibacteriaceae bacterium | reverse complement strand
TCCGAATTCCACGTGATCGAAATACTATGATGCATATTGAAATTGCAGGTTTGTTTCCCTGCGGTGAAGGTGCGGGATATGCAGGTGGAATCGTATCTGCAGCAATTGATGGAGTAAATTCTGCAAATGCTATTAATAAATTTTTAAATAATTAAAAATAATTATTCTACAGCTTTAGCTTTCTGTTTTATTTGCTTTAACTTTTATTTCAAAATTATTGGATAATTTATTTTCATAAAGCTGTAAATCGGCTTTAGTACCTGTTTTATGCAAACGAAAATCCGAAGTGCTTACTGTATCCACAATAAAACCATCGGTTACTGAACCTGAGATAAATGCATCAACATTTGATCGGGCTTCGGATTCAGTTTCAAATGATTTTGTCGCTTCAGCCTGGTAAACCCCTTTTTCATCAGAAACAAAAATCATACTGCTAGTATTATTTTTATAAAACATACAAATCATCGAGGGGTTACTGTTATCTTTATGCAGTGGACTGCCGTACTTTTTAATTACTTCACTTTGTGATTTTCCTATTAGCTTATGTACGTCTATGCTCTGTGCAGCTATAAAAAATGGAAGCGTAAAGGTCAGCAGGAAATAAAACAAAATTATTTTTTGCGTTTTCATAAATATCTCCTATATAATATTAATTTTAAGGTTACAGCAATTGTTGGGGATTTTATGCAATAGCATAAATCGAATGTGAAAAAGAAATGAGAACCTATTTGAATTGTAGAATCGCACATTTCAGCATCTTAGCTAAAATTTACTTATGAATTTTAGCATAATAAAAAATCAGATGCAATGAAATAGAATCTTACATTGTGGAAAATTAAAGTAAACAGTAGTACGGAATAGTAATATCTTGTATGATATTTAATAATTTCTATAATTAATATTGGAACATTTGACGGTTGTTAATTCTGATGACTTGTTGTAAAATTATTTTAATAAAATCATCTTACGAATTTCAGCAAAAGATCCAACTGATAATTTGTAAAAATAAATTCCTGATGAACGATAATTAGTACTGCTTTCTGAATTAAAAATTGCCTCATAAATTCCTGCAGGTCGTTCTTCATTAACTAGTGTTGCAACTTCATTTCCAAGAACATCATAAATTTTTAACAATACAAATTGATGGCTGCTTATTGAATAACGAATACTGGTACTTGGATTAAATGGATTAGGATAATTTTGAAACAGTTGGAAATCATTAACTACATTATGTCCTTCAACACTTGTAGTTGTTGGCGTAAATTTATAAATCTTACCATTGAAGGAAACAAGATAAAGCTCTTTGTTTTCATCAATTCCAAATGATGTAATATTTCCCGCTGCTGTTGTAATTTGAGTATTGACAGTTGGATTAATGGCATCATATTCTAAAGCCCAAACGATTTTACTCCCATAATCACCGTAGATATATTTTCCATAAAGTTCTGGCACATTTTGTCCGCGATAAACATATCCACCAGTAATTGAAATTCCAGTTGAGTGAGAATATTCCCAAATCGGTGGCTCATATACTCCGTTACAATTCGCCGTATTATATGTATGAGATCCTTCGTAGCATCTCCAGCCATAATTTTTTCCATTCTGGATAATATCAACTTCTTCCCAATCACCTTGCCCAACATCACCAGCCCACAATAAACCTGTGGTAAAATCAAAACTGAAACGCCATGTATTGCGCATACCCCAGGCATAAATTTCTTTTCTTATAGCGGCATTTGTACTATCAACAAATGGATTTGTAGTTGGGATTCCATAATTAAGTAGAGGTTGTGGATTGTCAACATCAATTCTGATAATCTTCCCTAAAAGACTAGTTATATTTTGAGCATTGTTTTGCGGATCACCACCAGAACCGCCGTCGCCTGCTGCAATATATAAATATCCATCAGGACCAAAAGCTAAACATCCACCGTTGTGATTTGAGTATGGTTGATTATATGTAAGCAGTATTTGTTCTGAATTTTTATCTGCGGAATCCGGGTTGGTTGTGGAAACTTTAAATCTTGAAATAACTGTTCTTAAAGTTGGAGTCGGTGATGTGTAGTTTACGTAAAAGTAACCATTGCTTTTATAATTTGGATGGAATGCTAAACCAAGTAAACCTTTTTCACCGCCTGAAGTAACCCGATCAGTAATATCTAAAAAAGTTTTAGTAGTGCTTATGTTAGTTTGATTTGGAAAAACTTTAATTCTTCCGGCTTGTTCAACAACAAATAACCTGTTTGTTCCATCACAGGCATTCTGTAAATCCAGTGCACTTGAGAATGTTAAATTTGGAAATGCAGCTTCAAAATTATATTGGGCGATGGCTGTTATTGGTAACAATAGTAAAGTTATAACTACAAATTTCAATTTTTTAATCATCATTTTGCCTTCTTTTTTGTTTTGGTCTTTTTGTCCTTTTGTATTTTTTTATTCTTAGTCACTTTAACACTTTTCTCAACTTTTTTCTTTTGAATCACTTTTGGTTTAGAAATTGATTTCTTGATTTTCACTTGCTTAATTATTTTTACTACAGGGAGTGATATCAATTTATCTACTTTATATTCGCTTCTCTTAATCTTATTCTCAATCTGAATATAAAAATCATACATGGATTTAAGATTTTCGGTAAATGATTTATTCGTCCTATCAGTCAAAATTTTACTTTTATCTATTCTGTTGTGTGAATTTTTAAAAACAGAAAAAATAAAAATCCACTTTAAATACTCATCGATTCTTTCCTTATTAAAATATTTAATGTTTTGATATTCGTTTAGCTGCAGATAATAAGCAATAAATTCTGATTTAAATAGCGATGAAAAATATCTTTGCAAGTAATCACTATTTTTTATTTCAGCATTATCAATTGATTTGGTAATACGACCAGCAGATTGGATAATCTTTTCACTTTTCCGACTATGCAAATAATCTGAAACAAATAATGCTTTACTCAATTCATAATATTTTCCCGAATCATCATATCTCATAAAACCAAAAATTTCGAACAATGGTTTCCAAAGAAGTAACCTATCAAAAATATTATTGATGCCCTCTGTGCTTTGGATAGAATTTAATATTCTCAATAATATTTTATTCAGTAAAATAAAAGATAAATCTTTCCGCCATTGTTTTTCCTCACTTGAATAAATCATTGTTCCAGCATTCATAATCCATTTTGGAGTGCGCTTTGATAATGTTATTGAGAAGAAAGTATTATTAAAATCTTCAATAATAGAAATATCAGTTATGATTTGTTCTAAAAGTTCATCAGAAGAAATTTTTAGTTTTAAAATAGAATTCAAATCAGAATAAATCCTTTTTATTTCTTCATCAATATCAGGCATATCAATTCTGTTCTCTTCGCTGATATCTAAGGAAAGCAGCAGTTTGCTAAATTTAATTGAAGTAAAAAAATGAGTAATCGAATTATGAAATGGTGCAAGATTCATTTCGTTCAAGGCTTGTTCTATAGAGTTGATACCTCTGCCGCCAAGTTGATCATGAATAGATTTAAATCGACCATCGTAATCATAAACTTCTCTAAAGTCTAACAAAACTTTTCTTTGGTAACCCATTAAGTGAAATGAAAATCCCGCTGAACTTATTTCCGCACCCGAAACAATAAATTCAAGTTGAGTAACATAATCTTTAAAGATATAATAAAATCCGTAGTTGGAATTTATTCCTAATGCTTTATCAATGGTTGTAGTATGTGTCTGTCCTTCTTCGCCGTATGTTCGTTCGCAGGAGTAATTTATAGTGCCAAATGCTTCCGGAAAAGCGTTGTTGTATATAACTAATGAAACTTCATTGCCGCTTCGGTTTGTAAATGCAAAAACACTTTCGTTGCTGCTGCCGTGCTGATCTATAAAATCATAAAACTCAAAACTTTCAACCTGACTGAATAAATATCTTTTCTTTGTAAGTGGAAAGATTTCTTTTTCATGTCGTGCAACAAGATTATCATCAATAAATTCATCATAGTATGATCGTTTGTACTCCATCCCATACTTTTCAGAAAATCCTTCAATCTGTCCGTGTGCAAACATGGGCAAACCGGGCAGAGTGATAAGCATAGTCGCAACACCAAAATATTTATCACCTTTTCCAAACTGATTTAATGCGGTCTCTTCATCAGGATTGCTCATAAAATTTACGTAGCGTTTTAGAATTTCAGGATTAAATGCAAGAGTATTCTTGATAAGCATTCTGTACTTATCATTTTCTTCTTTCATGAACATATGCATAAAAGCACTGTTGTAAACGCGATGCATACCGAGTGTACGAACAAAATATCCTTCCATCAGCCAGAAAGCTTCTGCAAGGAGAAGTGTGCTTGGCATTTCAGCATTAATTCTATCAACAACTTCACGCCAAAATTCCTGCGGCATAATAGCATCAAACTGTGAGCGCGTCATCGCATAATCTGCTCGCGATGGAATTGCGCCTCCTGAACCGGGAATAGGGAACCACAATCTCTGAAAATGTTTTTTTGCAAGTGTCATCGCTGCATCAAATCTTATGATTGGAGTTTTGCGTGCAACATGCATAATAGTTTGAATAAGTGATTCACGCACTTCTGCTTTCATCAAATCTAATTGAGCAGTATCATTCCACGGCATATTTGTTCCATCATTGCCGTGATAAATGTAAGTGCGGTCGCCTGTAAATTTATCGAGTCTTTCAAATACGACTGCCGCATCAGTTTTAGAATAGTATTGATCTTCAACTCTAACTTCAACACGATTATCATCAGATAGATTTGGTCCGTTAAATTTATAATTTGGATAAGGCGGAACTTTATTCTGAATAAAGTATTCTGGTTTTTCTACAACCCACTTGGAATAAACGCCCATATGATTTGGAACCATATCACTTGATAAACGTATTCCTCTTTGCCAGGCACGTACTTTTAAATTTTCAAATGCTGATTCGCCGCCAAGTTCGCTTGCAATTACATAATCATAAAGAGAGTAAGCCGAAGATGCAGCTTCGGGATTGCCCATCATCTGCTTAATTTTTCTTGATGCTGAACTTCTTTCCCAGATTCCAATTAACCACAATGCGGTAAAATTCCATCTTGCAAAATTATCTAGCTCTTCATCCGGAATCTGATCTAACGTTTTTATTTCTCTGCCGTACTTTTTTGTAAGCTGATGCATCCACACAAAAGCATTCTTTGCAATCATCACAACTCGAGGCATCCAATCGAGATCATCTGTAAATCGTTTTGTTTCAAGTTGAAAATATTCATACTCTTCAGGAGAAAGCTTTTTCCCCGCGGCTAATTTAGCTCTTAATGAATCAAAATATTTCTGATCAGCTTCATAAGAGGGAACAGGCGGAGTTCCTTTTTCACCGCCGCCGTGCTGAACAAACAATTTATAATCTTCTCTAATTAGATCTTTACCTCTTAACAGCCGATTTAAAATATCTTCATCAATATATGCGCTCCATTTTTCAAGAATAAAATTTAGCTGCTCTTCAATATTGTAAGGACTTTCAATAATTGGCTTTCGTAAAAATGAAATAAGATTAAGTCCGTCAAGCTTAGGTTCGCTTTCAAAAAATAATTCAGTTTGTTTAATTATCTCTTTGTACTTTGTTTCTTTTACAAGCTTTTCATCAGTATAAAATTCTTTAAGCTGGTAAGTTGCAGGATTTATATTTTCCAGATTTAAAATGATAAGTTCTTCAAGAATTATCTCGCGATTATCTTTATCTTTTGGTTTTCCGTTAAGATAATCCTTTGCTTTAACTTTGTTCTGATAAACCGGAAGTGGAGGAAATTCTTCAACAAACTTTAGAAGTACTTTGTCCAATTCATCTTCGGAAAGATTATTCTTTAAATAATTAATTCCATCTCTAAATACACTCTTCTTCTTATTACCTTCATAATTACGAATTAGCAGATGAAAAACTTCGTGAAGCAAACCAAGAGCATTTATTTGTCCCGCTGTTACCTGCTGATCAAATTTACCTTCGGCTCTTCTTATAACATTTATTTTATCGGAAAGAAGTCTTGCGGTTTTAAAGTTTGATATAACAAGGTTGCCTTGCAAAGCAAAAAGATTTTCTTCAAGCTCGTATTTAACTCTTGAATCTTTCGTAACGTGAAAATAATAAGTAATCATAATGTTTTATTAGAGGATAATGTTTAAACAGAACAACAATCATTTGATATGAAATATAATAAATAATCACTCAAAAAATGATTGCTTGATTACGGATACTTGATAGTAGATCCTAGCAAATTGTTTTATTGATTGAATAAAGATCCTTTAATTGTATATATGTAAAATTCTCGATTTCTCAATTTTAATCTTTGAAGAAATCCCTGATGCGGGAGAATGATGGATAGGAAAAAGTATTTTAATAATATACTTTTTAATATTAGTTAATTCATAATCTATTTTGACAAATAAAAATCTTTATTAAAAAGCGTATGAAGAAGTACAATGCTCTTCTTTTACTTTCATTTTTGATCCAGGTTATTTCAACAAATTATTTGTATTCTCAAATCACACCAATGCCGACCTCATCACACGGAGAGAATGACATAATATTTGATGCGACATCTCAAAAATATTTATTCTCTTATAATGGAGCGACTATTTATTCATATTATGTTGGGGATGGAAGTTTTTTTTATAACAGTGGAGCTACATTTAATGGAATAAAAGCAAAAGCTAGTAATGGCAATTGGTTTTGGCCGAGTAATGTCGGTGGTATTAGTGCAGAATTGTCTTCCATTGAAAAAAAACCTTGGGAGGATTCAATTAATTATAAAAGACTCAATTATTCTTTAAGTAATAATACAGTTATTGCTGATTGGCGAATGAGTTATAAAAATGACTACATTGACTATACTTATAAAATTAGGATTTCCGATAGAACATTAATTATCGATGTCGAAGCTAAGAATGGTTCGACAAAAGCGACTGGTTTTGAATTCGATAGATGTGAAAATGCCAATAATCCACGAAATATTAAGATACCCTATCTCACATTATTCAATCTACTTTATTCTGATGACGGATATACTTCTATGTTTGTTGATTGGGAAGTAACAAATGCTTCAACTATTTATCCATTTGATCCTGGAGAATATGTTGTCCCAATTTCTAATAAATCAATCAGATATACTCAAAAAATAAAATATTATAAAAAAACTGATGGGAAGAGAAACCCGTTAAAAGAACGAATTTATCTAACTGTATCAGCGAACATAGATGAGGTTTTACCAAATCTTGCCGGGCCTGTCGCAGCATATAAAAACCAAGCTGCCAGTCGGACAGTACTATCGTATGGTCCACCGTATCCTTGGCTGCTTTGGCCTAGTAATGGATATAATTACAAATTTTTAGACAGTATAAAAAATAGAGGGGTAAATGATTTAAATGTAATAATTAAACAATATCAGTACTATGGTTTTGATAGAAAACTTCCTGACGTGCTTAATGAATTAAATGAGCCGGATAAATTTGTTTTATATAATTGTGATAAGGACAAAGCTGGTGGAAATGGCGGTAGGAATAGTTTAAAGATCTTAAGGAATCATATAGTGAATACTCTAGGTTATGGTTTTGCTCTTCATGAACAATATGTAGATTATTATACAAATTCACCTACATATTTGAATCCAATTTATGGTTATCATTATGAAGCTAACAATTCCTTTGATGAAGGTGGTAAACCTTTGACTGGCTGGACAGATTGTCAAGGAAATGCAGCCCATATTTTTAAACCAAGTAAAACCCCAGATATGTTAGGTATATGGTCGTCTAAACTAAAAGATTTTGAGCCTACTTGGAGTTATTTAGATGTACATTCAGCAGCAAACCCTTCAGATTTTGTAGATTATGATTCTGTAACATTAGGAGCTGGTCGTTTTAGTTACGTGTTAAATCAATATCGCTCACTTCCGGCAAAATTAAGAAATTACTATGGTAATGTTCCGATACAAGGTGAAGGCGGGAAAGGGTTAATTCTATATGCAGGATATTATGATGATCTTGAAGCAAGATTACTCACTGCAGATTATAATGTTTATGGTTACAATGCACCCTTATTTGTTGATTTTGCTATAAAAAAAATAAAACCTAAATCTGCACTTCATGGTGTAGGACATTGCGGAAGTTTTTTTGCTCCTTGTATTCATAAAGATTGCGATAATATTAATGTTGCCTTAGGATACGATTCATTGTTAATATATATCGCAACAGAGATAGCATATGGAAACAGCGGTTTAATAACAAAACAAAATATTAAAGATCATTCAATTGAGCAAGCGGTGATTGAAAATACTCATGTTCTGCCGTTAGCCCAGGCGATAATTGATGCACAACCTGTTAGTATTTTATACGGTGATAGTTTTCAGACCGCGTCTGATTATATAAAATATCATAAGGGATATGCAGATATTAATAGCTCTGAATTTATGGGAAAAATTAAAATAACTTATGATAATGGAGTGGTTGTGTGCGTTAATCGTCATCCTACTCAAAATTGGGATGTAAATATTGGAACACCTAATAAATGGTTTAGTTATCATGCTTTAGTCGATAATAAAGACGTACTTTCTGCTGAACAGACTAATATAACCCAATATACTTTACCTGCAAAAAATGGTTGGGTTGTTTATATTCCAAGATAAAGCAACCCCTTATCGTGAAAGAAAGAAAATAAATTATATTTATAGAATATTGGGGAATAAAAAAAATCTTAAAAAGAAAGCCTTCGAGGAAGTACTTTATTTTTCGATGATAAAGATTTGTAATTGGATAAAAGACACTGGTGAGTTACCTACGTGTGATACGCAATACTTGAACCAATCCAGGTTTTGTTTTTGTTAAAATCTACACCCATCATTTTCCCTTTGCTTGTGCGAATAAGATTATTTACAAGCAATGGTTCGTCCTGCCACAAAAACATCATTCTTATTTCAGATTTAGAAAAACCATCGGGAGTTTCAATTAACGGCGCGTACTCAACTTTTTGTTGAAGAATATAATTGTTTCGGTTTTCAATAGCGTCTAATTTTTCTTTGGTAACATCAACATCAACTCCAAGTCCTGCAAAAGAGAAGAGAGGTTTTAAAACAAAATCATTCAGGTTTGTTGGATATTCATCAAGCTCATTTAAGAAATAACATTTGGGAACATAGTTGCCATTTAACATCGGCAAAGAAAACTTACTAATCTTAAAAAACCAATTTGGATGCCCAGCCCATTCGGCATCAATCTCATCCTTAAAATCAAAATCGAAGTGTAATTTTTTTCTTTCCAGTTCATCAAAAATTACACGGTTATAAATTCGCTTTATTTCAATGTCCTTTCCATTCTTGACATAGAATAATTTTCTGCCGCGTTTTTTTATTTTTGATAAACATACAGTTGTAATTCCGGTTAACTCTTCAGTAGCTACAAAATCAATTCTTGTTTTTTGTTTCTCGGGTTCAATCTCTAAAAGAATTACATTTTCAGGATCGTGATTGCCAACAATAAGTTTAGTGAGTAATGATTGATAAGATACTTTGTTAAGTCCATTAAAATAAGTCTGGAATCCAACAGGGATATCAAAATGTTTTCTTATAGCTGAATCTAAGTAGACCTGATAACCGTAAAGCGATGGAAATGCCTGAAGCTCGATTAGCTTTGGGAAAAACCTGTCGTTTTTTTTTGTTACAGCAAAATCTAATTGTAAAAACGGCGGATGCTCAAAATCATTTGGAACTTTTAAGTGCGGTGGAATTGCCATCTCAGATTTTTCTAAAAAATCTTTTTGCTTAAGTTGAGGTATCACATCATCGCAAGCCTTTGCAAGTTCACTTGTTAATTCACGTGATAAGAAAAGCGGAGTTTCACAAACACGAAAACCAGTTGGGTATTTCAGTACTGAGTTTAGATCATTTAAAAATTCCTGATAAACTTTTTCTGAAAAATTCGCATTAAATTTTTTTCTGATTTCAGGAATCATTTTTAAACCTTAATTGAGATTAAATCGTTAATGGCGTTATTCAGAAAAGTTGGCAGAACAGTTTTACGTGTTAATTTTATTTTATCAGGATGCTCAAGAAAACCAATCATCTCCCAGTATTTCTCTTCATTATATCTATCGATAATAAATTTTTTTCTTTCATCCTGTTTAAAATGATAAAGCATACTTTCTGGATCAGCCTCAGGATGGAATTGTGTACCCGCGATTTCATCGGAAATTCTTATTGCAGTTATTGCTGGATTGTCTTTGTTTTCTTCCTCAGGAATTTCCCACGAAAGAATTTCTGCTCCAAATTCTTCAATCATTTTCTGATTAGGATTTACAACTTGCCAATGTCTTATGTCTGCTGCATAAAAAGGATCCGTTAGATTTTTTAAGATCGGATCATTCTTCCCGTCTTCTGTTTTTGCAAAAGGCATAACACCAAATGAATTGATGAACCGTTTATTCACTTCTCCAAACTGAAAATATCTTGCCATCATTTGAAAGGAATGACAGATGAAAAAAATATATTTTTTTTGTTCAAAGTTTTGATTGTGATTCCAGATTTTATCAATCAATGTAAAATAATCTTTATCCCATTTTTGATTTTCACCTTCAAAAGGACTTCCGGGTCCACCAGATGAAATAAAAATATCATAACTTAAATGTGGAAGCTCATCTTTAAATCGGGTTTCAAAAACCTTGTATTCTAAATCAATGTTTTTATTTGTGTTACCAGCTTCCACAGCAATTTCACGTATGCAGCGTAAACCTTCATTAGGTTCATTGTTGTAAAGATCTATAGTTGCAACTTTTATTTTTGTGTTGATCATAAGTATATATGAAATTTATTTGTCATATCGAATGAGCCTGGCTTGCCGTCAGAGTGTGTTGCACAACTCTGAAAGGGTCATTTCGAAGAAGTCTTCGACTGAGAAATCTTTCAATTATACCACGAAAAGATTTCTCCCTTCGGTCGAAATGACACCGATTTGACTTCTGCAACACACTCTGGTCAGGCAGGTCTTCGACTGAGAAATCTGTTTTTATATAGAGTTTAAGATTTCTCTCCCGATAAATCGGGATCGAAATGACATTGTTTATAATTTTAATCCGTAATGTGTTTCTTCAATAATATAATCAACTACATTTTTAGTGTCGCGTGATTGTTCCCAAACAGCAAGCTGTCTGTCAGCACCTGTTCCCATTTCTAAAATTTTATGAATGTAATTAATTTCTTCTCGTGAACCGAGTTCATCAACTACATCATCAATAAAATCAAGCAGCTCACCGGCTAGGATTTTAAAATCTACTTCTTCTTCTTTTCCAAAATCAATTAATTTTCCATGAATCCCATATCGTGCAGCACGCCATTTATTTTCAGCAATCAATACTCTGCGATATAATCTAAAACCCAAATTTTGTTTTATTAATTTATGCAGTTTTGCAACCAGGGCTTGCATTACTGCAGTTAGTGCAATTGTTTCATCAACGCGCATTGGAATATCACAAACTCTGAACTCCAAAGTTTTAAATACAGGATGAACACGAATATCCCACCAGATTTTTTTTGCGTTGTCAATACATCCTGTTTTAATTAACAGATTAATATATTTATCGTACTCAGAAACGCCGTTAAAATAATCTGGAATTCCTGTTCGTGGGAATCGATCAAATACTTTGCTTCTATAAGATTTAAAACCTGTATTTCTTCCAAGCCAAAACGGTGAATTAGTTGAAAGAGCAAAAATGTGTGGTAAAAAATATCTTGCAGCATTCATTATATGTATTGCAACCTCACGATCTTCAACGCCAACATGCACATGCAAACCAAAAATTAAATTAGCACGCGCAACTTGCTGCATATCATCTACAATTTCTTTATAGCGCGGATATTCTGTTATCTTTTGGTCTTTCCAATGAGAAAAAGGATGAGTGCCGGAAGCCGCAATTCTTAACCCATTTTTGATCGCAAGTTTAGCAAGATTTGTTCTAAGCTTTGTTACTTGTTCACGCGCATCTTTAACATCACGACAAATATCTGTTCCCATCTCAACTACTGATTGATGCATTTCGGCTTTTACATTTTCAGCAAGAATCAGTTTACCGTCTTCAAGTATTTGCTGAATACGAGATTTTAATTCACGTGTTAGCGGATCTATTATTTGAAATTCTTCTTCAACTCCGAGCGTAAATAATCCTGCTTCTGTCATAGTAAATTCTCTTTCTTATTTGAAAGGTTTATTATTTGCAAAAGATGTAACAAAGGATCCCCACGTAAGATTATTCTGATCCGGTTTATGTGATTTTGCTTTTCTGACTGCCATATTTGCAGCGGCTTCAACAATCCATTCAAAGTTTTCTTCTCCAACAGAATTTACATCAGCATCAGGCGCAGGATTACAGAAATCTATTGCGTAAGGAACACCATCACGCACAGCAAATTCTACAGTGTTAAAATCATAACCTAATGCTTTGTTAAGAGCAAGAACACCGTTATGAACATTATCCAATAATTTTTTCTCAAGTGGTTTTGGATTTCTTACATATCGTAAATGATGCGGCTGTCTTGGATCGTACTGCATGATATGAACATCCTGCCTATCCAAACAATAGCAACGGAAATATTCCGTGAATACTATTTCTTCCTGAAGCATCATTACAAGCTGTCCTGTTTCGTTGTAAGCTTTAAAAAATTCTTCCCGGTTATTAAGCTTGTAAACATTTTTCCATCCGCCGCCAGCAAACGGTTTGAAGAAAGCAGGGAAGCCGATGTATTCGAAAATTCCTTCCCAGTCCAATGGATATGCGAGGTTACGAAATGATTTTTCATTTGTATCCGGAGGATGTTGGTTTGATGGAAGTATTACTGTCTTAGGAACTGCAACTCCGATTTTTGTTGCAAGTGCATTGTTAAAAAATTTATCATCTGCACTCCACCAAAAAGGATTGTTGATAACTGCTGTTCCAGATATTGCAGCATTCTTTAACATTGCACGATAGAAGGGAACATCTTGAGAAATTCTATCAATCAGAACATCATAACCAAGTGGTTCACCTTGAATAATTTTATTGATGTGGGCAAGTTCCGCAGTAATTCCATTTTCTTTTTTGCTGTTTACTCTATCAACAAAAGCTTGAGGAAAAGTATTTTCTTGTCCGAATAGAATGCCAATTTTTTTCATTGTAAACTTTCTAATTTTTTATTCAATTTTTCTGTTTTGTCATTCCCACGAAAGCCTGCCTGACGGCAAGACAGGTGGGAATCTATTTATCAATAATATGGATTCCCGTTTTCACGGGAATGACCTAACATGATATCAAATTTATTGAAATAAGCTAAACTTCTATCTTAGTTAAATACTCAACAAACATTTCTTTCCACCATTTCCAATCGTGCCCGGTATCTTTTCTTAAATCCAATACATGTGGAATTTGTTTTGTTGTAAGTATTTCAGAAAGTACTTTATTCTCTTCAAGGCACATATCACTATCACCGGTTCCAAGAATAATTTTTATTTGTTTTATGCGATCGAGATACCATTCATCTTTTAAATTAGGGAGATAATCAGGTGGATTGTTGAAGTAACAATTATCATCATAATATCCATCCAAAAATCTTTTGATGTTCGATGCGCCGCCCATAGTAAATAAATAACCGATTCGATCCGGATGCTTAAAAGAAATATTTACAGCATGATAACCGCCGAAGCTGCATCCTGAAAGAGCAACTTTTTTAAAACCAGATTCATAAATTGCATAATCAATTACTTCTTTTAAGATAAGGTTTTCGTATATGATATGATTCTTAACTCTTTCTGCGGGATGTGCAGAAGTATTATACCACGTTTCATTATCCAAACTATCAGGACAAAATATTTTAACTTTGCCGGCATTAATCAGTTCAGATGCTGCATCGATCATTCCAAAATCTTTTGCCTGAAAATACCTTGCACGTGAAGTTGGAAAAAGTATTACCGGATAACCTGCATAACCGAATGCAAGCATCTCAAATTCCCGGTCAACAAATTGTGAGCGCCATTTATGATATTCTTCTTTCACGGTAACCATCAAAAATTTTAGAGGGATGAGATTGAAATATTATATTAATCAATCTTACTATTTGTGAGCAAATATATGAAAAAATGATTTTATATCAATCATTCTGGAACTTTATGATAACTTAAAAATGGATTTGAAAACTTTGTTAGGTAAATGGATTCATATTTGTATTCTAAAATCACTATTTTTATTCCTCAATTATGAAAAATTTGACTCAACAAACGCCTTTGATGGTGCAGTATTACAAGATTAAACAAGCGCATCCGGATACAATATTGTTATTCAGGGTTGGGGATTTTTTTGAAACTTTTGAAGATGATGCAAAGTTAGCTTCCAAGGTTTTGGGGATAACGCTTACCAAACGCTCGAATGGCGCTGCGGAAGATACACCGCTCGCCGGTTTTCCGCATCATGCGATTGATACTTATTTACCAAAGCTTGTGCGTGCCGGTTACCGTGTTGCCGTTTGTGAGCAGATGGAAAATCCAAAGTTTGCAAAGGGAATTGTAAAACGCGAAGTTGTGGAAGTTGTAACTCCGGGCGTAACTCTTTCTGATAAGCTGCTTGATCATAAAAAAAATAATTATCTGCTTTCAATTGCAATCTTGGACCAAATTTGTGGATTATCTTTTTGTGATATTTCTACCGGCGAGTATTTTGTTTTTGAAATTCCAACTTCTCAGCTTGGCGAACAGATTGAATCGATAAATCCTTCAGAGTTTTTAATTCCAAAACGTGATAAAGAATTTTTAGGAAAACTGATTGAAAGAATTAATCCGCAATTACGAATTACAAAACTTGATGATTGGATTTTTAATTTTGATTTTGCAAACGAACTTCTTAAAAATCATTTTAAAACTGTAACACTAAAGGGATTTGGAATTGAAAAGCTTACTGCCGGAATAATTGCTGCAGGCGCAGTTTTAAATTATTTAAATGAAACTCAAAGAGTAAACCTTTCACATCTAAATAGAATTTCTCTTTATAATCCTTCAGATTACATGATTCTTGATCACTCAACAAAAAGAAATCTTGAGATAACTTTTTCTATGAATGATGGAGGAAGGGAAGGTTCATTAATATCTATTCTTGATAAGACTCAAACTGCAATGGGCGGAAGGTTATTAAAGAAATGGATTTCTGCTCCTTTACGGGATTTAGATCCGATAAAGAAAAGACATGACAGCGTTGAAGAGTTATTAAAGAATAAAAAAGTTAGAAAAGATTTAAATGAAAATTTAAAAGAGATAGGTGATTTTGAACGATTGATCTCAAGAATATGTACTGGCAGAGCCACTCCGCGAGAAGTTGTTGCTGTTAAATCATCTTTGAAAAAAATTCCAGAAACCAAAGGATTATTAGATCAATTAAAAGTACCCACATTAAAAAATATTTCTGAACAGCTTGATTCATTAGAAAATATCGTTGAAAAAATTTCTATGGCAATAATTGATTCTCCACCGGCGGCAACAAATGAAGGTGGAATCATTCGCAACGGTTTTAGTCCGGAACTTGATGAGTTGCGTGATATTTCTTTGCACGGGAAAGAATGGATTGCAACCCTCCAGCAAACTGAAAGAGAAAGAACAGGTATCCCATCACTTAAAGTACACTTTAATAATGTTTTTGGCTATTATATTGATGTAAGCCATACGCATAAAAATAAAATTCCGGAAAACTATATTCGTAAACAAACACTTGTAAACAGCGAACGGTACATCACTCCTGAGTTAAAAGAATACGAAGACAAAATTCTAAATGCACAGGAAAAAATAAATGAACTTGAATCACAATTGTTTAATGAAATTCGGTCTATCGTTGCAAATGAAGCAGAGATAATCCAGAAAAATGCTCGATTAATTGCAATGCTGGATTGTTTAAACTGCTTTGCACAATGTGCTGAAGAATATAATTATGTAAAACCGATTGTTGATGAATCGAACAAAATAAATATTGTTCAAGGTCGTCATCCAGTAGTTGAAAGAATTCTTGACCCCGGAAATAAGTTTACACCGAATGATTGTTTGTTGGAAAATGAAAACCAGCAAATTATTTTATTGACTGGACCGAATATGGCTGGCAAATCTGTTTACCTAAGACAGGTTGGTTTGATTGTTTTGCTTGCCCAGATTGGTTCATTCGTTCCGGCTAAAGAAGCAAGCATTGGAATTGTTGACAGAATTTTTACTCGTGTTGGTGCAAGCGATAATATAACTGCCGGTGAAAGTACATTTCTTGTTGAGATGCAGGAAGCAGCAAACATTTTAAATAATGCAACTTCCAAAAGCTTAATTCTATTGGATGAAATAGGAAGAGGAACAAGTACATTTGATGGGATTTCTATTGCGTGGTCAATAACAGAATATCTGCATGAAAATCCTGATATTTCCGCTAAGACATTATTTGCAACTCATTATCACGAGTTGAATGAAATGGCTGAACTTTTTCCAAAAATAAAAAATTATAAAGTTGAAGTCCGTGAGTATGATGATAAAGTAGTTTTTCTTCACAAAGTAAATCCTGGCAGAGCTGATCACAGTTACGGAATACAAGTTGCACAGATGGCTGGACTTCCGCTGTTTGTTACAAATCGTGCAAAAGAAGTTTTGGATAATCTTGAAAGTAAAGAGTTAACTCCTTATGAAGTGAAGAAAGAAAGGTTGAAAAAATTAAAATCTGAAAATGATAATCAGATTGGCTTGTTTGAGTTTAAAGATGATGAGTTACGAACAGCAATTAATAAAATGGAGCTTGATAATATTACACCATTAGAGGCTCTTAATAAATTGAATGAACTAAAAAAGCAGATGAAGAAAGACGAATAAAAAAGTTAGTTCAATTATCTTTAGTTTAGCACTAAGTAATTACAAAAGCATTTTAAATCTGATTCAGACTGATAGTAATTGAATAAATATAAAACCATGGAGAAAAAGTGATCGTAGTTTTAGAAAAAAGTGTAACCGATAACCAACTTGAAAATATCATAAAGCATTTAGAAGATTCAGGTTTCGCAGTTCATAAATCTTCTGGCAAAGAAAGAATGATACTTGGTGCAATTGGTGTTCAGCCAAATTTTGACACGCGTAAAATAAAAATTCTTGAAGGTGTTGAAGAAGTTTATAGAATTACAGAATCATTCAAGTTGGCAAGTCGAAGTTTTAAAAAAGACGATACAATAATTAAAATTAAAGATGTAATAATTGGTGGAAACGAAATAAGTGTAATTGCAGGTCCTTGTTCTGTTGAAAATGAAGAACAGATTATGATAATTGCTGAACTTGTAAAGAAAAACGGTGTAAAGATTTTAAGAGGCGGTGCTTTTAAACCACGAAGTTCACCATATTCTTTTCAGGGCTTGGGTGAAGAAGGATTAAAACTTTTACGTAAAGCCGGTGATGAATTTGGTTTGCTGATTATTACGGAAGTTCTGGAAAATTCAATGATTGATCTGGTGGGTAATTACACGGATATTTTTCAAGTCGGTGCAAGAAATATGCAGAACTATTCTTTGTTAAAAGAATTAGGTCTCTCAAAAAAACCTGTAATGCTAAAGCGCGGTTTATCAGCGACCGTTGAGGATTGGCTGATGTCCGCTGAATATATTTTATCAAATGGAAATCCGAATGTATTCCTTTGTGAGAGAGGCATTAGAACTTTTGAAACGTACACGAGAAACACATTTGATATTTCATCAATTCCGGTTGTTCATAAACGCAGTCATCTTCCTGTTTTTGGCGATCCATCTCATGCAACTGGATTAAGAGATAAAGTAATTCCAATGGCACGCGCCGCAGTTGCAGCAGGTGCCGATGGTTTGATGGTTGAAGTTCATCATGATCCTGAAAAAGCACTTTCAGATGGACCTCAGGCGTTGTTACCTTATCAATTTGAAGAGATGATGACGCAGGTAAAATTAATTGCAAATGTTATTGGCAGAAAAATTTAGTCAATTTATATTACCAGCTTTTGGATGTTTAGTAGTTAATAAAAAGTTTTATCTTTGCCTCAAAATTTTATTAGGAATAAATGAGCTTCAGAATCTTCTATAAAAAAATATTATACCTTTTTGTTATCATCATTTTAACCTCGCAATTTTCTTTTACCCAGGAAAATCCTTACAGAAAAATCATTAAAACATTTTATCCTGATGGTACTCTAAAAACTCAGGGTGATTATTTGTATGATAAGCTTGATGGGCATTATAAAGAATTTTATCCTAATGGAAATCTTTGGAAAGATTGGAACTATAAGGATGGTAAAGAGGAAGGAATTTCAACCTGGTATTTTGAGGATGGTAAAATCAGTATCGAATGGAATTATGAAAATGGTGTGAAAGAAGGAGTGGCTAAATGGTATTACGAATCAGGTGAACTTTGGGCTGAGCAAAAATATTCCAGCGGAGTTTTACAGGGAACTACGTTTACATTTTATAAAACGGGTGAGAAACAAGGTGAATGGAATTATGTTGATGGTGTTTTGCAAGGAATCTCAAAAACTTTTTTCACAAACGGAAATGTTGAAATCGAAAGGAGATTTGTGGATGGAAAGCAGCAAGGAACCACAAATATTTATGCTGATGATAAATCTCTTTCGTTAACGGCTTTTTTCATTGATGATAAACTGCAGGGTGATGTTCTTATGTATGATAAGATGAAGAATCTTAGGGTAAAGGATACTTATATAAATGATGAATTAATAAATCGGGTTAAGTTTGATTATCAAGGTAAAATCGAATCTAAAGAAGAAACGATAAGAAATTTTTTTCCAGGCGGAAGTATTCAGGATGAGATTCATACTCTTGATGGCGTTAGAGACGGCGTTATGCGGACCTATTATGAAAGCGGTTATTTAAAAGAAGAATGGCATTATCAAAAAAATATTTTAAACGGAAGATCATTTGAATATTATGAAAATGGTGTGATGAAAGTTTCAACAGATTACTTAGATGGAGTGAAGAGAGGAAACGAAAAATCATATTATGAAAACGGAGTGCTTAAAGCTGAAACAATTTATGAAAACAATTTAAAGAACGGGATCTGTCTCACATATCATCCAAATGGGAATCTTCAAAGCGTTGGGAATTATGTTTTAAACTCATTGTCTGGAGATTATAAAACTTATTTTGATAATGGACTTTTGAAATCAGAAGAATTTATTGATAATGGTTTGCCTGATGGCAAAAGAAATACGTATTACAAAAATGGTGCTCTTGAACGTATCGAAAATTATATTAAGGGTAAGTTGGAAGGTTGGGTAAAAATTTATTA
>JAVHOU010000069.1:9240-19313 GCA_036170275.1 Ignavibacteriaceae bacterium | reverse complement strand
GTCTATTTGCTTGTAATAATTGGTGGGGCAGTAATACTCCAAATACAGCTTTATTCCAGGTTGGTGCGTCATCTTACTTTTATTATACTCCTTATCTTTCAAGTGATCCTTGGGGAGGAATTCCCAAGATTGTAGCAAGCGATAACAGTAATGCAACAGTGGGCAAGGTAAACCTGATACCAGGTGAAGATATTACATCACTTTTAGATGGTATTGAACTTAGATTGCAGAATAAGTTCAATGATGCCAAAAATTACTTTATGTCTTATTTAGCAAACCATCCAGATAATCAGCAGGCTTATGTTGAGCTTTATAATTGTTATAGTAAAGAAACAGCAGATGAAATTATTAAATTCTTCAGTTCACTTCCTGAGAAAGCATCAAAAGATAATGAACTGCTTCTTTCATATTTGTATCTGAAAAACGGAGACTTTAAGATTACAAAAGAAATAAACAATACTATAATTATAGAAAATCCGAATACTGAACTTGCTACAAAAGCAAAACTAAATAATGTTTACATTGCTTTGTACATTGAAGACAATATTAATGAAGCTATAACTATTTTTAATGAAGTTTTGAATAAAATTGAATTGTCAACTCCAATGGAACTCTCAATTGTCCACAACGCAATTGAAACTTATGCAAATACTTATGGAAAAGAAATTAGCGGTCTTGCCCCACTGCCTAATTTTGAATCTTCAGAGGAAAAGTTAAACAAACAAGATGGATCGGGAATACCTAATCAATATGCGTTGCTTGGAAATTATCCAAATCCATTTAATCCAAGCACAACAATAAGTTATGCATTGCGCTATCAATCTTCTGTGGAAATAATAATTTATGATTTGATGGGCAAAGAAGTTAAAAGCTTTAATGTTTCTTCCCAGTCAGCGGGATATAACAGATTGGTTTGGGACGGAAGAAATGAAAGCGGATATCCTGTTACGAGTGGAGTTTACTTCTATAAAATCAGCATTAAATCTCTTGAGAATAATGAAACATTTGTAAAGACCGCTAAACTAATGATGTTAAAATAGGAATAACTCCATAAATTTTCTCACTCTTATTATCTAAACATAAAAAAAGGCGGCTTCAGAAGTCGCCTTTATTTTCTACAACTTTTTTACCATCATCCTCATCTAAATGTGTGAATCTTCTTTAACTTGATTGGATACTATTTGGGATATAACTTTGAAACAAAAAAAATGGAGATTAATAAAATAAAATGAATGGTATTAAAACAGTATTACTGATGTCTGTGATGATGGCGCTTTTTCTGCTGGTTGGATATACAATCGGTGGTAAATCTGGAATGACAATTGCTTTTGTGTTTTCGTTAGTAATGAATTTTGGTTCTTATTGGTTTTCGGATAAAATAGTTTTGGCAATGTATCACGCTCAACCAATTACCAGAGAACAATCACCTAAGTTCTATGATATGATTGAACAGCTTGCAAAAAATGCAAATCTGCCTATGCCAAAAGTATATATCATAAACGACCCAACACCAAATGCATTTGCAACTGGAAGAAATCCCAATAACGCTGCAGTAGCTGCAACAACTGGTATTCTGCAGGGATTAAATAATGATGAGCTAGCGGGAGTCATGTCTCACGAACTTACTCATGTAAAGCACAGAGATATTTTGATCAGTACAATTGCGGCAACATTGGTGGGAACAATTTCATACGTTGCTCAAATGGCGGGATGGGCGGCTATGTTTGGAAGAAGTAATGACAGGGAAGGGAATGGATTGGGCGGAATATTTTTAATTATACTTTCACCAATTATTGCAATGCTTTTACAAATGGCAATTTCAAGATCACGTGAGTTTGCCGCAGATGCGGGTGGTGCAGAAATAAGTGGTAATCCACTGGCACTTGCCTCTGCTCTTCAAAAAATTTCAAGCGGAAATCAGGTTAGTCATTTAAGAAATTCAAGTCCATCAACAGCCCATATGTTTATAATCAGTCCTTTATTTGGCGGGATGAGTAAATTGTTTTCAACACATCCACCTGTTGAGCAAAGAATTGCAAGATTACAGGAAATTGCTGCGGGAAGAAGGTGATGAGAAGTTGGCAGTTGGTTATTGGATGTTGGAAGGATACTTGATATAAAAAATCTTTCTGCCAATATTCGCAGTGCGATGAATAACAATTTAAATTATATAACGGGATTGATGAAAGAATCACTCCGGTTTTTATTTTTAATAATCATAATTAATTTTTCATTAAGTGCCCAAAGCATTTCTAATCTAGAAAAATTTTATACTCTTGTTGATTCTGCTTCATCATTAATGCTTAAGGATTTAGGCGATATTAAAGAGGTAAAACTCGATCTTAATCTTGGGATTGATTATTCCGTATTTGCTAACCAGATAAGAGGAAAAGTACTTAAAAATAAAATAAAGTTATTTAATGATGGTTTACCGAATGGCAATGTTACAAATGTAAATTTTGTAATCGATAATTGCAGTGTTGAATACGGTTCACCAGAGAGAGATGGATTATTTGGTGATTTTTATGCTGAGCGAAAAATTAAATTATTTGGGAATTATTTTATTTCATATATATCATCACTAAAAAAGTTTGCATTAGAAAATAAAGACACAATTAATGTAGAGGACTTTGAAAAAATTGAGAACAGATCTTATCCATTTACACAGGGAGAGCTTCCATCAGAGCCATTTTTTTCAAGTCTTTTAGAACCAATAGTAGCGATAAGCGCTGCTGCTATTACAATTATTTTATTCTTTTCAGTGCGATCCAAGTAAACATAAATACCTTTGAAGGCTTATCTAATTTGGTTATAATTGCGCATCAAAAACCTAATACAGTATAAAATGAAAAACATATTTCCACTGATAATTTTATCATTGTTTATCTTTGCCTGCTCTTCCATCAAGGATACTACGGATATGACTCCAGAAGAAAGGCTTTCATATTCAATCCAGCTTTATAATCAGGAAGATTATGAAGAAGCAATAAAAGAATTTGAAGCAATAATTTTACAATATCCCGGAAGCAGTATAGTTGATGATGCACAATATTATCTTGCTATGACAAGATTTCAGAGAGAGGAATACATTTTAGCAGCATACCAATTCAGCAAACTCATCAAAGGAATGCCTTCAAGTGAGTTTGTTGCAACCTCACAGTATATGCTGGCAAATAGTTACTACGAGCTTTCACCGAATTATACTTTGGATCAGCAGTATACAAAAAAAGCAATTGAGGAATTTCAGGTCTTTATAGATTTCTTTCCTTTAAATGAAAAGGTTGCCGATGCTGAAACCAAAATAAAAGAATTGAATGATAAAATGGCAAGGAAAGAATATGAATCAGCACGTATTTATGATAAGATGGAATACTATTTAGCCGCGTTAAAGTACTATGATTCAGTAACAGAAATTTATCACGATACACAATATGCACCGCTTGCGCTTTATAATAAGATTAATCTTCTTTTAGAAAAAAAACGTGATGCAGAAGCTTTAACAGATTCTCAAAAATTTCTTGAAAAGTATCCCGGGCACGAAAACTATGCTGATGTAGAGAAGATAAAAAAATCATTAGAGAGTAAGCTATCCGCAAATCCATAATGAGTAATTCTCAAAAGATAAGTGATTCCCAGATAATAATGACCGAGTTGGTTCTTCCAAACCACACTAACCAGTTAGGTAATTTATTTGGTGGACAGTTGATGCAATGGATTGATATTTGTGCTGCACTTAGCGCTGCTAAACATAATAAAAGTATTTGTGTTACCGCATCTGTAGATAGAATTGATTTTCATCATCCAATAAAACTGGGCAATGCTGTTACATTAATTGCTTCAATAAACAGAGTCTTCAAAACATCAATGGAAGTTGGCGTAAAAGTATTTGCACAAAATTTTAGAGAAGGAACAAAAATTCACACAAACACTGCTTACCTTACTTATGTTAGTGTTGATAACAATGGGAAACCTATTCGGGCAATCGAGGCAATTCCTGAAACTGACGACGAAAAAAGAAGATATGATGAAGCTCTCCAAAGAAGAGAGAATAGACTTAAAAACAGGAATAAATAAATTTCTTTTATTATTTATTCTCCTTTCAGATGTTATAATTCCACAAATTACATTTAAAGGTTTTTGCAAATTAACTTCATTTGAAGTTGATTCCGGTTACACAAAAATTTTTAGTTTTAACTTTAATCAGGATGAATATTCTGATCTATTGATTTATAATCCTACTGAAAAAAAAGCTAAACTTTATGAAGGAAAACCCGGATTAAAATTTGATTTGAAAAAAGAATTATCATTCCCTTTACAACCTTCCAGAATTGAGCCGATTAGATTTAACAATAATATGATTGAAGCATTTGCTTTTACATCCCGAAAGAGCAGAAGTTTTGGCATTTATAAATTTTCAAATCAAGGTAATCCGGAACTTATTAACCAAATCAAATTTAATTCTTATCCTGAAAACATAAGTGTTGCAGATTTTGATGGTGATGGTAATCCGGAATATTTATTATCCGGAAATTCATTCGATGGGTTATCGATCATTCGTCATAAAGCCAATAAATTAGAAGAACAAAAAATCCTGCAAGGACAATTATATATTAATGCACAATTTATTGATTTTAACAATGATGGATTCAAAGACATAGCGGCATTGAACTCTATAGATAATACACTCCACTTTTTATTTAATGGCGGTCATTCAGATTTTAAAGAGTTGCGTAAGATAGATATTAATGAAAATGTTTTATCATTAAGGATATTTGATCTTAACTATGATTCATATCCCGATATTATTGTCGGTACTTCTTCATCAATCAAAATATTTTTTGGAGATGCTACAGTTTCATATCAGAAAATTATTACGGTTAACACTGCATCGAGCGTAAATGATTTTGTAATTGGTGATTTTAATCGAGATGGTTTTTTCGATTTTAATTATTTAGATATTTCTGATGGAAAAGTTTCAACAATCTTTGCTAAAGATTTTTACTTATACTCAGAAGAATTAATTCATATTAAAAAAAATGGAATTGTTAGTCTAATTCCTTTCTTTAGTAAATTCGTTTATGGTTCAGCATTTATCAACGATGGCGGAGAGGTTAGTATTCTTTCGAAAGTAACTTCTTTATCTGATAATCAAAGCCTTGCAATTGGTGTATCGCCAAAAGAAATCTCAAGTTTTGATCTTTTAGATAATGGGATAAATGATTTGATGTTCATCGATGATTATGATCAATCTCTTAAATTTATTATTCGTGATGCCGCAGGTTTACCTGAAAAATTATTTACTGCAAACCTAAATGAAAATCATAATAAGATTATAGCGTTTAATAATTCCAAAACTGTTAAAACATTTTTTTGCTTTAGTGTTAAAAGGCGAATTATAGAATCGATTGAAATTAACTTTGAAAATTTTTCTGTTAGGCATGATTATCTTTATGCGGAAGGACCAATAGAGGATCTTGTAGTTGACCGCGATGAATTCGGTAATGCTGAGTTTTTTATTTTATATTCAGATAAAGGCAGTTTAAATTTTGAAATATTTTCAAAAGCTGCGCAGAGATATATGATTAAAACTTCTAAAAGGATTAGTTTTAATTGGTTTAGTCCTTCAATTCTATCCATAAAGGATAAGCTCGTTGGTTATTGGAGTACTGATAATGAAAACATTTCCTATAATCTGGCTGACATAAAGACGACCGATTATGTGATCAATAAAATTTTTGAAATTAATCGCAGAGATTTTTCAATAGTTTCAGGATCAAACTCAGTCAATAATATTCAGGATTTATCACTTTATAGTTTAGTTTCCAGTAAAGATGGTATGTACCTGCTTCAGGGAATTGGAAATATTAAAGTTTATGCAGAAAAAAGTAATAAATATGGGCTTAGGATAACAGACAGAAATCAATTATTTTTTGGAAAATCTAACTCGATTTTTGTAAATGATAATAAAGCTCATTCATTTTATAATATGGTTCCGGATAATTCTAAAAATAATTTAATGATAAAAGAAATTTTTACAGATATAGATATTTCAAATTTTATTGTTGTTAATTTAGATCAAAGAAATAATCATTTGATATATACTAATGGCAGCCACCTTATAAGTATTAAACAATTACCTTGATGTTAAAAACCTTTTTATTCACTCTTACTTTTTCTATCGCTTCAATTAATGCGCAGGAGTTTAATAGTGCCCAGCTTGATTCGATATTTAATCTTTACACCAATTTAAGAGGTGTCGGCATTTCCGATAAATTTCAAAAGCAAATTGAGATAGACCCGGCATACAGGAAATGCGGAATGGGCCTGGTTGAAGAAATAAAAAATAATTTGTCATCATTTTCAGTAGAACAGCAAACTGTTCTTTTCAAAATTTTACAAAGACCTTCTCTTCCTAAAACATTAGCTACTCCAAGCGGATTTTTTCTTATCCATTATACTGATACCGGAACTGATGCCATTGGCTATGATATAAACTTGCTTGCACAGGCACTGGATTCATCATATAATTTTGAAGTGAATTATCTTGGCTATCCGCCTCCGCCATCAGATGGAATTGAAGGCGGCGATAGTAAGTATGATGTCTATGTAAGAAATCTTGGAAATCTTTACGGACAAACGAGCAGCGAAAATCAAATTGGAGTTAGCAGCTTTTCAAGTTTTATGGAAATGGATAACGATTTTAGTGGATTTTTTACGCAGGGAATAAATGCCGCCCGCGTAACTGCAGCGCACGAATTTCATCACGCAATTCAAATGGGCAATTATGCACCGGTAAGTGGCAGTTCTTCTATCAGATCTTCAGACCTTTTTTTCTATGAGATAACATCGACTGCAATGGAAGAGTTCGTTTTTGATTCTGTGAATGATTACTATGGTTATATGCTGGATTATTTCCGGAATACAGAAAAGGCATTCCCATTACAAAACGGTTATAACCTTGCAATATGGAATATTTATTTAAAGGATGTTTTTGGATTTAGCATTTTAAAAAGACAATGGGAATTAATGCCAACACTAGCTGCATTAAACTGCATTAGCCAGAGCATTATTGAAAAGGGTTCTGATTTTGGAGTTGAGCTTAACACTTTTGGCATCTGGACGTATTATACAAATTCAAGAAATATTTATCCGGGTAGATATTTTGAAGAAGCTTCCAATTATCCTTTAATTGTTCCGACATCCACTGTTAATTTTAGCGGCTCTTCGCAAAGATATGATATGACGGTTGGTCCCACAGCAAATTATTTTCTTAAAATAAATCTTCCATCAGGCGATGGAACTTTTTTCTCAATCATATCAAATTCTGATGTTCAAAAATCTGTGGCAAATCCAAGTCAGAGTATAGATTTTACTTACACCATTTACAGCGATATCGTTTCTGGAATTAAAGTGCTGAATAATAATTACTCAGCTACATTCAGTCGTGATAATCAAAACTTCTGGAATAATACAGGGATACTTAATAATAATATTGTTTATGGAGATTCAAGTAATTCAATCATTCCAAATCTTGAAGGAGAAACTTATGCATTTCCGATGCCCTTTAAATTATCCTCTCAACAAGATATAGAAATAGATTTTCAATCGGATTTAAATACTATTGAAGCAGTAGACTTGAATATATATTCAGCAGGATTAGAGCTTAGTTTTTCTGGCAAAAAAAACGTATTCAATCCTTACTATAATAAAGATTCAAAAAAATATTACAGGATGACTTTGAATAAATCAGATGCAAATTTTTCAACCGGAATATACGTTTATGTTATTAAAGTCGGAGACAAAATATACAAAGGGAAGTTGGTAATCTTTAATGACTAACTATTCCGTTGAAGCCGTTGAGCTAAATAAATCTTTTGGCAGAAGACTTATCTTTAATGATTTGAAATTTAAGTTTGATAAAGCAGGAGTTTATGGAATTTCCGGTCCAAATGGTTCCGGTAAATCTACACTTGTTAAAATTATTGCAGGAATAATTGGCGCATCAAAAGGAAAGATCATTCATAAATTAAATGATCAAGAAATATTAGAAGAACAGCTTCATAATCATATTGGATTTGTTTCACCATACTTAGTTTTGTATGAAGAATTTTCTACTTATGAAAATCTTAAATTGTTTGCAGAAATAAGAGGAGTAAATTTCAACCAGGAAAGAGTAGATAATCTTCTTAATAAGTTTTTGCTGTTTAAAAGAAAAGATGATTTATTAAAAACTTATTCATCGGGAATGAAACAAAGAGTAAAATTTATTTTCGCACTAATGCATTCGCCGCAATTATTAATCCTTGATGAACCAACATCAAATCTTGATGACGAAGGTAAAAATTCTGTGTATGAATTGGTAACAGAAGAAGGACAAAAAAATATTGTGTTGATTGCATCCAACGAAAAAAGTGATCTTGAAGTGTGCAGCGATATTGTTTATCTGGAAAAATACAAAAATTAAAATTTGGCTAAAGCCAAGATATATAATATTCTCACTCCACTACCTGAAGGTCGTGGCTATTACAAGCAAATCTAAATTAAATTTGCCACGAGCTTTAGCTCGTGGATAAAAGAAATAAAGGAGATTGGCTTTAGCCAAAATAATTATGCCATTTACTAAAATTTGGATACATTTAATCTGGTCAACCAAGAATAGAGAAAAAATTATCACAAAGGAATTAAAACCTCTTCTTCTTGATCATATAATAGAAAATTCTAAAAAGAAGGGAATATTTATAAAAATAGTTAATTGTGTTAGTGATCATGCTCATGTATTACTTTCACTTGGAAGAGAGCAATCAATAAGTAAGGTTGTAATGTTGATTAAAGGTGAATCTTCTAATTGGGTAAATAAAAATAAATTAGTTATTGGCAAATTTGAGTGGCAAGATGAACACATCGCTGTTTCAGTTAGTGAATCAGTTGTAGATAAGGTTTTTGATTACATTGAAAATCAGGAAGAACATCATCGAATAAAATCTTTTGAAGAAGAGTATAATTTATTCTTAACGAAATACAAGTTTGGCTAAAGCCAGTGTCTGTTTTGGTTTATGTCCACGAGCTAAAGCTCGTGGCAATTAAAAATTATTATGCAAAAATAGCCACGACCTTTAGGTCGTGGATAATAAATAAAAGATAAAAAGGCTTTAGCCAAATCAAATAATAAAAATTAAATGAACTCAAAATCTTACAGCTTATTTCTAAAAGATTTCAAATCTGAACTAAGGACTCGCTATGCAATAAATGCACTTGCGATGTTCATTATTGTAGCAATAAGCGTTATCCTATTTTCAGTCGGGCAAGAAAAAATAAGTAAAAATTTAACTGCCGGATTATTCTGGGTAGTAATATTCTTTACAGCAATGTCCGGTCTTTCAAGAGCTTTTGTTTCTGAAGAAGAACGCGGTACTTCATTAACGCTTCAACTAATTGCCGCACCTTCCACTGTTTTTACCGGTAAACTGATTTTTAATATTATTTTAGTCTTTGCAATGAATACAGTAATTGCATTACTTTACTCGGCAATATTTGAAGCTTTTGTTATAAAAAACTTTGTCCTCTTTTTAGCTTCTTTTGTACTAGGTAATATTGGATTGGCGGTTTCATCAACAATAATTGCAGCGATAATTGCAAAAGCCGGAGCTAAGGGAACATTGTATCCGGTATTATCGTTTCCCATTTTATTACCTTTGATTTTAACGTCTGTGCAATTAACATTGTTTGCCTTTAATGGCATATCCTTTGAAAGAGCTAAGTTCGAGTTAGCAATTGTTATAAGTTACGATGTGATAATGTTAACAGCATCTTATATGTTATTTGATTTTATTTGGAAAGAATAGTTTAATTTTATTAAAAAACTAAAACGTAATAATTTATGATCTGGAAAATATTTTTATTCCTTTTGCTCGCATTTGTCTCTGTTGCTGGAATTGCATTTCCCATAGTTAAGAATCCAATTGCGTGGTATGAATTTCCACTAATTCCCGGGCTTGAAGAAAACGCAAAAATTATTTTCTTTCATGTTCCAACTGCATGGCTTACAGTTGTTGCATTTTTAATGTCAACAGTTT
>JAVHOU010000069.1:0-9140 GCA_036170275.1 Ignavibacteriaceae bacterium | reverse complement strand
ATTTTTATTATGCCAAGAATTATGAAAGGGCTTCATCCAGGTTCTGCAGATGATACTAATGCTGGTCCTGTTGTAAATTTTAAAATGAATGGAAATATGCTTCTAATTTTCTTTCTATCATTAATTGGATTTACAATTCTTTATTTTTGGATGTGGCAAGTAGGTTATAAATCAATGTTACTAAAAGAAAAATTAAATAAGCAATTAATTAGAGGTTAGCTTTGGAACAGTTTCTATCGCAGAATGCAATTTACATTGTTATGATTATTGTCTTGATTGTGTGGGCAGGAATTTTTTCATATCTGTTGAGTTTAGATAAAAGAATTAAAAAAATCGAAAAAGAATCAATAGGAGAAAAAAGTGAAAAATAAATATATCTTTGGCGGCTTTATTATCGTACTCTTTCTCGGGATAATGGCTTATCTGTTTACCCAGAGCAATATCAAGTACGAAAGTGATTTTGCAAATGTTAAGAGTACCGATAATACTGTTAAAGCTACAGGAAGCTGGGTTAAAGCAAAAAGTTATGAAATGAATCGCGAACAGAATACTTTTTCATTCTTTATGGTTGACGAAAAAGGAAATGAAATGAAAGTTATTTACGAAGGCGCAATGCCAAATAATTTTGAAACAGCTACCAACGTTGTTGTAACAGGTTCATATACCAATGGATATTTTCACGCAAAGGATATTTTAACAAAATGTCCAAGCAAATATGAAGGACAAAAAGTTCAGTCGTCTAGCATGTAATTGCATAGCGCTAAGAGCATGGCGCACGGCGAATCAAATTAAAATTAACTTTTTTATTTTTTTATAAATTAAAAATGGTTTGGTGATTTTGTAACAATCTTGGCGCTATGCGTTAAGCACCATGCCCTTAGTGAGGTTTTATGGTAGGTAGTATTTTTTTAAGTATAGCTCTCGTGCTCAGTCTTATTGCAATGGTAATGTATTACCTTTCTTTCAAAGGATATAAAAACACATTAAATATTGCAAGATACAGCTATCACGGAATGGCAATCTTTGTAATTGCTGCATCTACATTTTTATGGTATGCAATTTTAACACATCAGTATCAATATCATTATATTTTTAGTTACAGCAATAATTCATTATCAACTGGATTACTTCTATCATCCTTTTGGGGCGGGCAGGAAGGAAGTTTTATGTTATGGCTCCTGCTCACATCTATAGTGGGAGTAGTACTTCAATCTTATTCAGCAAAAAGAGGTGATTTAGAACCAAGAGTAATGGCTGTATTTACACTCGCAACTTCATTTCTTTTAGTAATGGTTTCACCTTGGTTCAAAAATCCATTTGAATATATTTGGATGACGCCGGTTTTTGTTGATATGAAAAATATCGGTCCGCAATTTCTTAATCTGCCATTTATTCAAAACTTTATTTTTACTGATCAGCAAACCAACACAACTTTTGTACAAATGAGTCCTAATCTTCATGCTATGTTAACGCAAGCAGGTGTTCAGGTTAATCAGTTTATTACAGATGGTAAAGGATTAAATCCACAATTACTAAACTATTGGATGCAGATTCATCCACCAATGCTTTTTACTGGATTCTCAATGGCAACTGTTCCATTTTCGTTTGCCATGGCAGCTTTAATGAAGAACGATTACAAGGATTGGGTTAATCAATCATTGCCCTGGGTGCTTGCTGGAACAGCAATTCTTGGTCTTGCAGTTATGATGGGCGGTTATTGGGCTTATGAAATGCTTGGATGGGGCGGCTATTGGGCTTGGGATCCTGTTGAAAACTCAAGTTTAATTCCGTGGTTAATAGGTGTTGCCTCGATTCATACAATGCTTGTGCAGAAAAGAAGTCTTAAAACCTCAGTAGGAATTGGAAGATATACCAAGACAAATTTAATTCTAAGCATCTTAATTTATGTTTTAGTTTTATACAGCACATTCTTAACAAGAAGCGGGGTTCTCGGCGATGCTTCTGTTCACTCATTTGTCGATCCGGGAAAGCTTGTTTATTTATTCCTCGTAGTTTTTATCGGGACATTTATTCTTCTTGGATTTGGCAGCATTGCATATCGATGGAAATACCTGGATGATAAAACTGTATATGAAGAAAGTATTCTTTCAAGAGAACTTTCTCTTTTTACTGCCGCTGTAATATTAGTTGCCTCCGCTCTAATTATTTTAGTCGGAACATCTGCTCCATTATTCGGACAGGCTGTTGATACATTATTTTACAACGAAATGCATGTTCCAATTGCAATAATAATTGGATTATTAAATGGCATCAGCTTACTTATTAAATGGAAAACCACCAGTACTAAGGAATTACTCCAGGATTCTGTCTTTTCTGTCATTGTAAGTTTAGTGCTTACAACTCTTGTTGTAGTGTTTGGAGGAGTTACAAGATTATTGATGATATTCCTTACTTTCTCATCAGCATTTGCTCTGATTGTTAATGCACAGATTGCCATAAAGATTGTAAAAGATAACCTCAAAAATCTAGGTGCTTATGTATCACATATAGGGATTGCACTTTTTATACTTGGTGTTATAGGATCAGCAGCATACAGCGATCAGGTTAATATTGATCTTATAAAAGATAAACCTGTAAGTGCATTTGGATATGAAATGACTTTTACCGGATACACTCCAATTGAAAATAATACCAAGTATGCATTTAACATAAATGTTAAGAAGGGAGATAAAATTTATTCAGTTGCACCGATTATGTATATAGCTGAATATAATAATAGTTTAATGCGCGAACCTGCAATTCTTAATCTATTAAGTAAAGATATTTATCTTGCCCCGTTAGGTTATGATGAAGGAACAGATCAGCAATCAAATACAAATGGTGAAACGGTTAAACTTGAAAAAGGAAAAGAAGTAGATGTACAAGGAGTAAAATTATCATTTGATAAATTTGATGTTTCATCAGAAACTATGACTGCAATGCAGCAGGGAAAAGATTTTCAGATGGGTGCTGTGTTAACTATCGAAGCAAATGGAAAAGTTGAAGAGTTTGAGCTTCTAAGAAAAAGCATTAGCGGGCAGATTCAGTTTACTGATTACATTTCTAAAAATTCGGGATTAAAAATTCAACTTTTAAACTTAACTGCACAAATGATTGAAGTTACTGTTTCATCACCGAAGGAGACACAACAACTAATTGTGCAAAAGCCAAAGCAAGAAGTTTTAACGGTAACAGCAAGTATAAAACCATATATTAGTCTTGTTTGGATTGGAGTAATTGTAATGGTGCTTGGCTTCTTTGTTGCAGTTGCAAGAAGATTGAAGGAATCTTTATCGTAGATTTTGTAGGGCACTCCGCCGCGGCGGACATTCGTGCCTTAATTAAAAATATGCACAACAGGATTTGTGCTTTACATTCAATTTAGGCACGGACAATCGTGCCTTTTTTATTTGACAAAAAGTAAATGATAATCAAAAATTAATTTGTCTTTATAAAATTATTTATTTACCGTTCCTTTGCAAATATTTAAGGTTACTGTGGAATCAGTGCTAAAATATTTTATTATTTTTTCAATACCACTTCTATTGTATGAAGTACAAATATATTGCATACAATTTTTTTCTTATAAATTTATTCATATATCCACTCACTTCTTTTTTCCTACAGGTTTTAAGTAAAAAAGCTACTATCTAAAATTTAATTTTAAGGAAATAAATGAATGAAAAAAATAATAATACTACTATTTGCAATTACACAAGTTGCTTTAGCACAAGCACCAAAAAAGCTAAGTGTAATTTTTGAAGTAGCAGGACAAGACTCAGGAGCCTTGCTTGGTTCTTATGTCAAAGGAGTTGGCGACTTAAACAAAGATGGATATGATGATGTTGCAGTAAGTGCCCCGGGTAAATTGCAAACGTACATTTATTACGGTGGGCAAACAATGAGCCAACAGCCCTCCCTAACATTTGAAGGAGGAGGAACAATTACAAGCGGAGATTTTAACGGTGATGGATGGATTGATTTAGCAATAAGTAAACTTTATAAGGATAAAGTATTAATTTATTTCGGTAAACCAGAAATGAATAGCATTCCCGATAAAATTCTTTCGGGAGAATATAACAATATTGGATATAGTGGTTTTGGATATAAGACAGCAAGTAGTGACATAAATGGAGATGGGTTTGATGATTTGGTAATTATAGGTTCTGATATTGTTAATCCATCGAATGAAGGAAGAGGAAAGTTGTATTTGTTTGCAGGAGGATTGCAAATCGATACAATACCTGTAATAACTTTCCTTGGGGATACCTTGCGAGCTGGATTAGGCTGGGACTTAGATATAGGAGACATAAATAAAGATGGTGAGGAGGATGTAGTCGTATTAGGTTATAATCAACTGAGTTCTATTGGTACCGAACAATACTTTTACTTCTCAGTCTTTCTTGGTGATTCAATGTTTCAAATGCAAAGGAATTATTATGTAGATTCACGAAAGATATCAGGAGGATTCAAAGACCACATTGCCAGTTTCGATGCTGACGGTGATGGAATTGATGATATACTTGTGAACAAGGTTTACATCTTCAAGGGAGGAACACAGCTTGATACAGTACCTACTTATTACATTCCTCCACCAAACAATGATACAACTAATTTTGGATCTTATCCCTGGGTAAGCGGCGGCGGTGATTTTAACAGAGATGGATTTAAAGATATGCTTTTAAGTTCAACCCAAGGATATTATGGAGGTGTACCAGGTGTATATTTATATCTCAACAGACTAAACCATCCCGGGCAATATGTAGCATATCGTGTATTCAGTGAATATTGGTGGCATTCAAAATTATATGGCAGACCAGAGAATGCAGGTGATGTAAATGGTGATGGGGTTGATGATATTATTATAGGTACTCCAAATGAGTATCTAAATAATGAAGGGTTCTTTGGAATTTATTCTGGTGATACAACTTTAGTGACAGAAGTAAAAGATATACAACAATCTCAACCTGAAGGATTTGAACTCAAACAAAATTATCCCAATCCTTTTAATTCAAGCACAAGTATACAATACGCAATAAGAAGTAGGCAACATATAGAAATAAAAGTATATGATTCGCTTGGAAGGGAAATAGTTGTGCTATTGAATGAAGATGTAGAAGCAGGCAAACACAAAATAGAATTTAATGCAGAAAAATATAAACTATCCAGCGGCGTGTATGTAATACAATTACAGGCATATACAGATAACAAACTCATCTTCAGTTCAAGTAAAAAACTTAACTTAATTAAATAGTTATTGGAGGAATTATGAAACTCAACTACCATTTTATTTTAGTAATGCTTTTAATTTTTCCCTTCAACGCATTTAGCCAGTTTGATTCAGTTTTAATAAAAAAATATATCGCAACAAATAATTTTACTACAAGAAACATTATTGCAATGGGCGATCAAAATTCTGATGGCTTTGATGATTTTGTAGCTTATGACTGTTCCACTAATGCGTTCTATATGTTTTACGGAGGCAATCCACCAGATACTACAAATTTTTTACAATTTAATTATGAGGCTGGCGGAAGAGGATTAGCTGGAATAGATTTAAATCAAGATGGAATAAAAGATATTATACTATTAAAAGGATATGAAAGAAAGTTTTTAGTTTTTTATGGGGGGACAGATATAGATACAAGTCCAGATTTAGAGTTCAATGCCCTTGCTGGTACATCTGATATATTTGGTTATTTTATTAGAAACGCTGGTGATTTTAACGGAGATGGTTTTGATGATTTAGTTATTTCCGATGGGTACTTACCTAATTCAAATGAGGAAATAGAGGTTTCCTATTTTTTTAGCACATATCCTGTTTTTGATACAATTCCTGAAATGATTTTTTGTGGAGATACAACAAATAATATTAAGAAATTTATTTCAAGTTTCGGTGATGTAAATGGTGATGGATTACAGGATTTTATTTACCTAGGCGGCGGACCCGTGGATTCAACTTATTTTATGGGAATAGTCTTAGGTAATCCCCAGTGGGATATAACAAGTGCTGTTATACATTACCAAACCGAAAATATTTTTGATGTTATTTATACTTATTTTATTAACGATATAAATGGTGATGGAAAAGATGATATTCTTATTAATAGTTACGGAAGTTTTTATCCATACTATTACACAGAATCAATACTATACGGCTCAATACCATTTGATGTGATACCCGATGTAGGACTTAACACACAAAATGATGCATTAGTAGATGAACCAATTAGTATTGGCGATGTGAATGGAGACGGGTATAATGATTTTTTAGCTCTTGGGGGTTTCGGTTATCCATTTGCCAGGTTGTGGCTTGGTGGCAGTAATATGAACAACCACAACCTGCCTGTAATGGGTTGGGGAGGTTTGGAAGATTTCTTCGGAGGAATGATAAACAAGGTTGGTGATGTAGATGGTGATGGAGTTAATGATTTTGTAGTTGGTACTGCCACGATGACCGGAACTTGCAAAAGTGGCTATTTTAAAATATTTAAAGGAGATACATCTGTAACAACTGGAATAGGAGAACAACCTATACTTAAACCAGAAGATTTTGAATTGTATGAGCCATATCCTAATCCATTTAATCCAAATGTTACAATTACTTTCAAACTTGGTAAATCATCAAGTATATCTTTAACACTTTATGATATACTTGGAAAAGAAATAAAACAAATAATAGCAAACCAGCAGCGGGAGGCTGGCAAATATGAACAAGTTATAAATACATCAGAACTTAAATTATCAAGTGGAGTGTATGTAATTCAATTACAGGCAATTTCAGATAACAAGCTCATTTTTAATTCAAGTAAAAAACTTAACTTAATTAAATAATTATTGGAGGAATTATGAAACTCAACTACCATTTTATTTTAGTAATGATTTTAACTTTTTCCTTCAATGGATTTAGCCAGTTCGACTCAGTTCTCCTAAAAAAATATTTTTCTAATTTGAATAACCCATACAGAAATTTAGCTCCATTCGGGGATCAAAACAGTGATGGGTATAGTGATTTTATTGCTTATAACTGTTTTGAAGGTAAAATAAATGTTTTTTTTGGAGGAACTCATTTAGATACAATCCCTTATGTTAAAATTTCATCCAGTGATCAGGGTATTCTTAGTTTTGCAATTATAGATATAAACCACGACTTAAAAGAGGATATTGTAATCAGAGATTATTATGATCAAAAAACAAAAGTGTTTTATGGCGGAGCTGAATTAGATAGCATACCTGATATTGTTCTTGACCCACCCCAAGGTGCCTCTAATGCCCTTGGTTTTTTTATGAAGAATGCGGGGGATTTTAACGGAGATGGTTGGGATGATTTGATGATGTATGATTACTACCTTCCAAACTCCAATGAAGAGATTGGGGTAGATTATTTTTTTAGCACATATCCTGTTTTTGATAATATACCTGAAATGATTTTTTGCGGTGATACACTAAACAATATTAAAAGAGGTGTTCACAGTTTTGGAGATATAAACGGAGATGGATTACAGGATTTTATTTATCACGGTGGAGGACCAGCAGACTCAACTTATTTTATGGGTGTGGTTTTAGGCAATGCACAATGGGATACAACGAGTACCTTATTCTATTATCAAAATGAACATCAGTTTGATGTTTTAAATACTCATTTTATTGATGACATAAATGGAGATGGAAAGGATGATATTCTTATTAATAGTTATGGGAATTTCTATCCATACTATTTCACTGAATCGATATTGTATGGTTCAATTCCATTAGATACAATACCGGATGTAGGATTAAATACACAAAATGATGGAATAGTTGGACAGGTAAGCGTAGGCGATGTAAATGGAGATGGATATAATGATTTATTAACACTTCAGGGTTTTGGTTATCCTATTGCAAAGCTGTGGCTTGGAGGCAGTAATATGAATACCCACAACTTACCTGTTAGAGGCTGGGGTGGTAGCGAAGACTTTTTTGGGGGAATGATAAATAAAGTAGGTGATGTAGATGGTGATGGAGTAAATGAGTTTGCAGTTGGAACTGCACCTATGGCTGTTGATTGTATAGAAGGTTACTTTAAAATATTCAAAGGAGATACTTCTGTAACAACCGGTATTCAAGAACAATCTCTACCACAACCAGAAGGTTTTGAACTTTATGATCCATACCCAAATCCGTTTAATCCAAATGTTACAGTAGAATTCAAACTGGGTAAGTCATCTAGTGTAAATTTAGTGTTGTATGACATACTTGGAAAAGAAATAAAACAAATAATAACAAACCAGCAAAGGGAGGCTGGCAAATATGAAGAAGTTATAAATACATCAGAGCTTAACTTATCAAGTGGAGTGTATGTAATTCAATTACAAGCAGTTTCAGATAACAATGTCATTTTTAACTCAAGTAAAAAACTTAATTTAATTAAATAATTGCCGGAGGTTTTATGAAACGGTTATTTTTCTTTTTTGCTTTTAGTTTATCAGTATTTGCACAAATAAATCCAAATGAGTTTCCTAAAATTGGTTTTGCAGATTTATTCTGGCTTCAATACTTTCCTGTATATTATAATAATAAATACAACCCAGTAAACTATGTGTCCCAGTATTATTATTATCCAAAACTGCAGGAACTTGGTTTAAACTATGTGGTAACGATTGCAAATCCAATTGGTCCGCTTAATTCAAATCACAACAGCACAATAAAAGTTATTGATAATGATTTTCGTGCATTTGAATATGGTCCTCCATATCCATTTAGAGTAACAGGTTATAATCTTTGTGAGATTTCTCGCGCAACAGGCAACGACCCACTTTTCTATGCCTATGAATGTGGTGGGGATGGCTATGCTGATCCTTCTATTGAGTCGCACAAATTTGGATTTGGTGCTCAAGTTGTAGGTGATAATGCGTGGAAGTATTCCTTTTGGCTGCGCAACAGGGATAACACAATTGGTGATCCTAATAAAAGTGATTATATAGCTTCAACAAATACTTTTATTCGTACATTTTATGCCGGCGTAAATGAGCACAGCGCTGGCTACATTTTGCACGGAGAGTTTCATCCTCTGCATCAAAACACATATCACGGTCATTCAAATTACTATCTCACCTTACGCAACCCGATGCGTATAGTTATATTTTTTAGAATTTCATAGC
>JAVHOU010000068.1:901-54622 GCA_036170275.1 Ignavibacteriaceae bacterium | reverse complement strand
TAAAAAATAAAATTTATATTGTAACTCAAATAATTTAATAATCAGAAAACCCTTCAATAATTTGGAAGGAATTATCATGGAACCAATTAAATATCTTATTAAAGAAAGAACTGAAAAAATTATTCTTCCTAAAAATTTGGGATTTGGTCAAATTTTTACCGATCACATTTTTGAAATGGATTATACTAAAACCAAGGGATGGTATAACCCGATCATTAAAACTCTTGACTCTCTTCAAATGCACCCTGCAACTTCATTTATTCATTATGGACAAACAATCTTTGAAGGACTAAAAGCTTTCAAAACTGTAAATGATGAAGTTGTTATTTTTCGTCCAGATGTGCATATGCAGCGGCTGAATAATTCAGCTAAAAGAATTTGTATGCCAGAAATTGATACCACTTTTGTATTGGAAGCACTAAAAGAACTCGTTGCAATTGATAGTGATTGGATCCCAAAAAATAAAGGAGAAGCATTATACATAAGACCATTTATGTTTGGTTCTGATTCAGCATTGGGTGTAAGACCTTCTAATGATTACAAATTTGTTATTTTACTTTCACCAGTTGGAGCTTACTATCCCGAAGGATTTAAACCCGTAAAAATATTAATTCAGGATGATTATGTGCGAGCAGTAAGAAAAGGCTTGGGTGAATGTAAAACTGCAGCAAACTATGCGGCAAGTTTATTGGCTGCAAGCGAAGCAGCAAAAAAAGGTTTTACACAAGTTCTCTGGTTAGATGGTGTTGAACAAAAATATTTAGAAGAAGTTGGAACAATGAACATATTTGTAAACTTTAAAAATGAAGTTGCAACTCCCAAATTAACTGGTTCAATTTTACCCGGTGTAACAAGAAGATCAGTCATCCAGATACTTAAAGAATGGGGAATGAATGTTGTTGAAAGAACAATTTCTGTTGATGAAATAATTAGTTCTTATGATAACGGAAACTTATTAGGATTATTTGGAACAGGTACGGCAGCCATAATTTCTTCTATTGGATGGCTTACTTACAAAAATAAAAACATGACATTTAATAATGGTGAGCCGGGTGAGCTTGATCTTAAATTATTTAATGAACTTACTTCTATTCATCACGGGGAAAAAGAAGATAAACACGGCTGGATTGTTAAAGTAGAAAAAAAGGGAGTTGAAGTTAGTTGAGAAAGTTGAATTCTGTTTTTCTTCTTGTTTTACTTACAATTAATTTCTCATGTACACAGAACGAGCAGCCTAAAAATATTATAATTCTAATTGGTGACGGTATGGGCATCAACAGTGTTGGTGCCAATTTATTAACTGATACTAATTCACCCTTCAATGAATTTAAATCAATTGGTTTATCAATAACTTGCTCTGCAGATAAATTGATAACAGATTCTGCCGCAGGAGCTACCGCAATCGCAACCGGATATCTGACTAAAAACAAATTTGTTTCTGTTGATACTTTAGGTAATCCTCTTTATACAATTTTTGAAAAAGCCAATTCTCTTGGATTATCAACGGGAATAGTTGTTACAAGCACAGTATCTCACGCTACACCTGGCGGTTTTTTTGCTCATACTAATGATAGAAATGATGAGTTACTTATTGCATCTCAGTTAGTTGATAAAAATGTTAATGTAATAATAGGAGGTGGAAAAAAATATTTTTTACCACAAAATCTTGTTGGTGAACGCAAAGATAATCGAAACCTTATTCATGAATTTGAAGATAAAAAATATCAGTATGCAGATGATTTTGATATGCTTAAAAAAATTCCGGTTTCAATTAATCATGTTATTAGCTTAATGGCAATGGATGGTTTACCAAAAGCTTCAGAAAGAAATTATTCTTTAGGTGATTTAACTCTATGTGCAATAGATCATTTAAAGAAAAATAGAAATGGATTTATACTAATGATTGAAGGATCACAGATTGATTGGGCAGCACACGATCATAAATCCATAGAACTATTAGATGAGACGCAAGATTTTTCCACAGCAGTAAAAGTAGCTTTGGATTTTGCTAAAATGGATGGGAATACTTTAGTATTAGTTACTTCTGATCACGAAACCGGGGGAATGTCAATTGTTAAAGGTAATCGGGATGCTAAAGAACTCGAACTTTCTTTTACAACCTTGGGTCATACTCCTTCACCAGTAGGAATATTTGCTTTTGGTCCCGATGAAGATATTTTCAAGGGAATAATGAACATTAACATTATCGGGCAAAAACTTTTCTACCTACTTGATTCTACTTATAAATTTTAACTCCTATCAAACCTCCGAGGTTTAAGTATTAATTAAATATTACCTTATTTATACGTTTTCAATTCTTCTAGCGTCTTAGGTACTCCCATCAAATTCAATTTCCTATCAACCAAAAACATTGTTGGTGTTGCATAGATGTAATAATCAAGCACCGCTTGGCCAGCCCAACCTTTTAGATCAGAAACATTAATCCAGTCCAACTTGTTTGTTTTTACAAAGTTTAACCAATCGACTCGTGAAGTATCAATCGATATCGCCATCACTTCAAACTTCTTTTCTTCTAGGTTTTTATAAAGTTCAGTAATCTGTGGAAGAAGAGTTTGACAATGCGGACACCAACTTGCATCAAATATAATTAAAGTTTTATCAGAATGTATTTTGCTCAAATCTATCAATGAGCCTGTTGAATCTGGAATACTAATGTTTGGGACGGTATTGCCAACTTTAAAATTCTTTGATTGCTGAATTCTTCTTTCTAATGTCGTTTCAAGTTTTTCATCTAAACATAAATCATCTTTAATTACATAATTCTCTACTATGTAATTTATTACATTATCAAACCCGAATTTCTTGAAACCATCAAGCAAGTATTCAACAAGATGCTGGTAAACTATTTCATTTACTTTTGCTTTACCATTAATTGAATCTATCGCAGCTTCAAATTCTTTTTCAAGCAATCCCATTGGAAGTTGTGGATTTCTATAATAGGTTAAATACTCAATTGCTTTATTTGTAAATGCATCTGAGTATATCAATCCATCATCATAAAAATTAACATTATCAAGTGAGTGGGTTTTTAGATATGTTAATTGTTTATCTGTTGGAATCTCGGTATCAATAACTGGGAGCTGAGCAGACCTAACATATCTTGCAATAAATGATTTGGGGTTTGTTTGAGCTGTTACATTTACAAAGTATTGATACTCTTCCTGAACCTGTATAAGTTTTTCTTTTGTGGTTTGATAGTATTCATCATCTTTAGGGTAGCGGACCAGAATTAAATGAAGAAGTTCAGTTTTGGTTTTATAGTCTTTGTTGAGTTTGATGAACTCATAATAAATTTTGTTGGATTCTGATTTAATTACTTTCAGACTATCTAAAATATTATTCGCATCAGTTTTTATTTCTATATCTTCATTATCATAAATGAAATCTAACCACCCTGTCGAGGCTCTGCTTTGCAGAGACTGATTGTTTTTGTTAAAAGTTAGTCTGTAAAAACCGTTGTGATGTTTTTTATCTACAAAAGAAAATTGGAAAAAATCTTTTCCTTTTGCATTAATTGAATCCAATGTAGTGATTTTCTCCCCTTGCAGTGACTGTAGTTTTGCTGAAGTGAACCCAATATCTGTAACCGTAAATTGGAAAGTTTGAGCATAATCGGTAACTATTAACAGGAAAAAAATGAAAAGGATAAAATCTATTTTCATTTTAATCTGAAGTTAAATCTAAATCCTGCTTTTCGTAAATCATCGAGAGTTTTTTCAAAGTTCTTAATCAATCCTTTTGATTTTGCCTTTTGCAAAATAGCCAGTGTACCAACAAAAGTCAGAGACAATTCCTCGGCTGCTTGTCTCGCTCTGGAGTCATCAAGGATAATTAAATCAGCATTCTTCTCGATTGCCAAAGTTATTGCTTCCGATTCACCGGCGCCTAAATTAATTTGAAATGCTTTTACTGCAAGCTTGTTTTTTGCGTTTTCAACTTTAATCCATTTTGCATTTTTAACTTCTTCGGCTCCAGTTCTTCCTTTTCCTTGAACAACTACTTCAACATAAACTGCTTTGGGAATGATAATATTTTCAAACAAAGCATGTAATATTTCTAACTCTCCAATTTTACTTAAAGCAATTAAACAAGAAGAATCGGCGATAACAACTTTATACATTTGCTAATTTTTCCAGATCATTATTTAAATCATTTTTTGAGTAATGAAGAGAAACACCCAAATGCTTATTCATCTCAAAGAATTCCCATTGACTCATGTTGCCTACTTCGCATGCTTTGCTTAATGATATTCTCTTATGTTCGTATAAAAAAATAGCAACCATTTTTTTTACTTCGTCGCTTAGCGAACCCGAATTTAATCCTGCTTGAGATACAACCGAAGCAGGAAGTTCAAAATTTATCCTCATACCATTCACATCTTACTCCTATTCCATTTCTTTTAATATTGGCATTTTTATAATGTAAATTAACAAAAACATTTTAAATTTATCTACGTTTTTAATTAAATACCAAACCTCCGAGGTTTAGGAAAACCTCGGAGGTTTAATTAGAAAGTCAAATAGCCTAATCCTTAATGCAACGCACACTAAAACCGAAGTCCTTGTTATTGGGGTACAGGTTGATAAGACTATCATTGTAGCTCAGATCTAGGTAGAGAGCGAAAAAAGCACTGATCTCCGAAGAACTCCAAAAGGAAGTGCTGAATCCTAAACTGTAGAAGGTACCAGTTATTATAAAACGGTAGCCCGCCAACAACGCGGAAAATCCGCTAGTATTTGTCCCGGTTCCTACTTCTGTTCCTTGTCCTATTTCTTTTAATGCATTTCCATCACCACTAACTTCTGTTGATAAAGTTTGAAACTCTGCTAATGTTGGTACGTGCCAACCAGTCGGGCAAATACCTTGTGCACCAGGCGTGGTAACATATTGCATCGCTTCATTCCACTGATATAATCCTCCGTATGTATCGCAGTTTGATTCAAGATTATCATAACAGTATTTTTCAATTATAGAATTGTTTGTTTGGTCCAATTTTTTATCAATACTTATTCCAACATTTAAGTTTTCCTTCAACCAGCATTGCTCACCTATTTGTACTGTATGGTATGTTTTGCCTTCATATAAAACTGTTGGTATTCCCGGACAATATCTTTCTATTGTTAAGTTTCCTAAATCAAGTGTACTACTAACAAAACTCGGGAGGCTTGTAAAAGTTTTTCTGCCAATGATCGTACTTGTTGCTACAAGACTATCTAAATTTGTTTCAAGGTAAGTATTGTTGGGTTTACTTAATTGTGTAGTGCTTGTACTTCCACCTGTTATTAAATGCTGACTTCCATAAATCAACATCAATTTTTTGACAACTGTGTATTTATCATCGATAGTTATTCTTGAAATGTAAAAACCATTTGGCAATCCATTCAACTCTATATCTATATAGTTTGTGCCAGCATCAAAAGTCTTTTCAATAATATCTGCAACTGTTTGTCCGAGCAAATTAAATACTTCAGCTTTTACATTCCCTCTGGCGGGCAATGTAATCCCTATTCTTGTTCTGGGATTAAAAGGATTTGGAAAGTTATCTGAAACTGAATATCCTGTTGGTAGTTGATTATCTTCAACCCCGGTAATTATATTAAAAGAGAAAGTTCCGTCAGAGCTTGAACTATCCTCATAAACATTTGTTGCAGTGTAAAGTTGAAGTTTCACACTTGCAAGCCCTGCGCCATTTTCATCAACTAATTTTCCAGTAACCACTTGCGATGTAATTTCATTTGAAATGAATAAAACAACAAAAAGTATAGTAAATGTAGTTTTCATAATTCGCCCTTTCGAGGATCGTTAACTTACATAACATTAAAATATTAATAGAATAAAACAAGAGATTTTCGGAAAAACTTAAGAAAAATAACTAAGCTTTGTCCAAACCATTTACCAAACCTCCGAGGTTTAGTGCCGAAGGCATCCATTCGGAGAAAACCTCGGAGGTTTAAGTATTAAAATTTTAACTCTAAACTTTTCTAAAAAAAAATTTGCCCGACTATTGACAAGTGAACGTTTGTACACTATATTTGAGGTGAACAAATGAGCACTATTATGAAAAAACAATTAACAGAGCGACAGGAAGAAATCTTAAGTTTTATTCAACAATTTCAGCAAGAGTGTGGTTATCCACCAACATTGCGAGAAATAGGAAAAAAATTCAATATTTCTTCAACATTTGGTGTTAAAGGGCACTTGGATGCATTATCCAAAAAAGGATATCTAAGTATTCTAAGTAATGCAAGTCGAGGGATAAGTATTACAAAAGATGAATTTAATAATTCTGCTGTTATCGATATTTCAGAAAAAGAAAGTAATAATAAAATACCAATTATAGGACGAGTAGCTGCCGGTTCTCCAATACTTGCAGAAGAAAATATTGAGGGTTCTGTTGTTATTGATCCAAGTTTTTTGAAAAAAACAGAAAATTGTTTTGCGCTTAAAGTTAAGGGCGATAGCATGATTGAAGCAGGAATATTCGAAGATGATTTGGTAATTATCGTTCCCCAAACAAACGCAACAAACGGTGATATTGTTGTTGCTCGTATAAATGATGAGATAACCGTTAAAGTTTATGAGTATAAAAATCAGGTAATAAAATTAATTCCCCAGAATAAAAATTATTCGCCAATAATTATTGAAAATAAAAATGAATTTTCGATAGTAGGCAAAGTAACCGGCATTGTAAGATGGTTAAATTAGAAGGAGCATAATATGAAAACAGAAATATTTCAATCAGCAATTAAGAATAGAAACCGTGTAAGATTTTTATATGGATTTAATGAAACATTAATTGAACCATATTATTTGACTATCGAAAAAAACGGCTCAAAGGTAATTTATGGCAGAGTATTTAGTTCCAGCGAAATTAAAAAATTCAGTTATAATAAAATTGCAAACATTAGAGTAATGGATCACAAGAGGTTCTCCCCAGTTATTCCGATTATTCCTCTTGCATCATAAAGGAGTTATTGATATGGATACAGATAGAAGAAAAGATGTTGATTTACTAATTGAAGAGTTTTGGAGAAAAGGTTATTTAACCATTTATAGAAAGTATGGAACTTATCTTCCTGAGCCCTCCAGTATTGGTGGTTTTGAAGTTGATGTTATTGCAAAACAAAAAGATAATTATGCAATAGGAATTACATTAACTGACCAGGATTTTAAAGATGCTTCTTTTGTAAAAAATAAGTTATCTTATTTAGCACAAAGACAAACCCGAGGATCCAATAAAAAAGTTTTGCTATTTGTAGGTGTGTCAGTTAATAATTTAAAATTTGCGAAAGCTTTGTTGGAAGAATTAGATCCGGATACGAGAAAAAATATTAAACTATTACAAATATCTGAAAGACAAAATTTTAATCTGCGAAATGAATCCAGAACCAGCAGAGTTTTATTTTCCTAACAATATTTTTTTAGGCCGAGTTCTTTTTCGGCCTTTTCATTTCTTTTCAATACCTCACTAAATAGTATTATTTCCCAATGGTCATAAAATTAGCAGTATTAAGTTACCTTGACATTCATGCACGGTAAAATTAACTTTGCACGCTCAATCAATAACAGGATTTAGATTTTGAAGAAAAAAAACGCCGCATCCGATGAGCAACTGGCTGAAGCATTAAAAAAATCGGGTGAAATCCCTAACCATATTGCTATTATTATGGATGGGAATGGACGTTGGGCTAAAGCAAGAGGCTTACCCAGAGTTGCAGGGCATAAAAGGGGAGTTGATACTGTTAAGGAAATTGTTGAAGCGTGTGCGGAAATTGGTGTAAAATATTTAACCCTTTACACTTTCTCCACTGAAAACTGGAAACGACCTAAGGATGAAGTTTCTACTTTGATGAGACTTTTACTTAACAGTCTGCGAGATCGTGTGAATGAACTTAATGATAATGATGTACGTCTTACAACAATCGGGAATACCGGCTCTTTACCGATTGCAGTTCAGAAGCAGCTTTTTGCTGATATTGAACGAACAAAAAACAACAAAAAAATGGTTCTTAATTTGGCTTTAAGTTATAGTGGAAGATGGGAATTGCTTGAAGCTATAAAAGAAATTGCAAGGGCTGCAAGTCAGGGGCAAATCAAATTAAACGATATTACTGAAGGTTTGGTTTCTAATAGCTTAACCACCAAAAATATTCCAGATCCTGATTTGGTTATCAGGACTAGTGGCGAATTTAGGGTGAGTAATTTTTTGCTATGGCAAATTGCTTATTCTGAATTTATAATTACAGAAACACTTTGGCCGGATTTTTCTAGAAAAGATTTGTATGAAGCAATACAAATATTTCAGAAAAGAGAAAGAAGATTTGGTAAAGTGAGCGAACAAATAAAGAAGAATGAAAAGGAAAAAGGTTCCGAGAATGTTCATCTCCTCCCGAATGAGATTGTCTAAATTATTTTTAATAATATTAATATTATTTTCTGCAGCAAATATCTTTTCTCAACAGCAAAGAACGACTTATAAAATACTCGGGCTTGCAGTTCAGGGGAATAAATCAGCCGATGCAAACACGATCATCGTTTCAACCGGGTTAAAGGTGGGCGATGAAATGCAGATACCCGGGGACAAAACTATAAATGCCATTAAAAATCTTTGGGCACTTAATATTTTTTCTGATGTTCAGATTGTGATTGACAAACAACTTTCTGATGGTGTTTTCTTATTGATTAAAGTTGAAGAATATCCAAGAATTGAAAAGGTAGTTATTGAAGGCAATGACGAAATAGGTACGGATGATATTGAAAAGAAAATAACTTTTTTACGCGGATCCATTTTAAAACCTCAGGAAGTTTCAAAACTTATCCAACACGTTAATAAACTTTATGAAGACGATGGATATTTTAATACAAAGTTTAATACAAAGTATTATAATTATTTTTCTGCCGACACATCTTCAGATAAAATTCTAGTGAGATGGAGAAACACAAAAGATTTAGCAGATGAATATGAATCTGAATATAATTTGAACGAAAATAAATCCGCAAATCTTATTCTAAAAATAAAAGATAGAATGCTTCTGAAAATTCAAATTGAAGAAGGCAAGAAAATAGTAGTACGTGAAATTTCTTTTGAGGGTAATAAGGCTTTTGATGCCGGAGATTTAAAAGGTGCAATGGATAAAACTTCCGAAGCCAAATGGTGGAAATTCTGGGATGGAGCAAAATTTAATCCAACTAATTATGAAAAAGATAAAGAGCTTATCTTAAAATTCTATCAGAAAAATGGATACAGAGATGCTGAAATTTTATCAGACTCTCTTATTTATTCAAATGATAAAAAAGATGTTAAAATTGTTATGAATGTCTATGAGGGTCCTCAATATAAAATCAGGAAAATTATTTGGGAAGGTAACACCGTTTATCCGGCTTATGCTTTAAGAGAAAGGCTGGATTTTGCTCCAGGAGATATTTATGACCTTGAAAAGTTTGAACAAAACTTACGAGGAAATGAAAAACAATCCGATGTTTCAGCACTTTATTTAGATAATGGATATTTAACTTTTAATTTGCAAACAAAAGAAAATAAAGTTGCTGAAGATTCGGTTGACGTAACAATAAGAGTGGAAGAAAGAAATCAATTTAGAATTGGTAAAGTTGATATTTATGGAAATGATAAGACCAAAGAAAAAGTTATAAGACGAGAATTATACACTGTACCGGGCGATTATTTTAACCGCGGGTTACTTTTTAGAAGTGTCCAAAATTTAGCTAACCTTCAATTCTTTAATGTTGAAAAGCTTTATGGAGCTGATGGAATAACCACAAAACTTTCAAGCGACAGCACTGTTGATGTTGGATTTAATGTTGAAGAAAAATCAAGTGATTATCTAAATGCTTCAGTTGGTTACAGCGGAAGTTTTGGGTTTAGCGGAGCTGTGGGCGTTACATTAACAAACTTTTCTATTGCGGAACCATTCAGTTTGGGCGGCGGACAGGTTCTTAGTTTTAACTGGCAGTTTGGTGTTGGAAGTCTTTACAGAACTTTTACTCTTGGTTTTACAGAGCCCTGGTTATTTGATACCCCAACATCAGTTGGTGCAGAAGTTTTTGATACTCGCCAACAATATGTTTATGATCTGCGTCAGTCAGGTTTAACTATTAGAGTTGGACGCAGATTAAAATGGCCCGATGATTTCTTTTATGTGCAAGGCAGGGTAAAATATCAGTACAACAATGTTATTCAAGGACAAAACTTTTATAAGGAAGGTAAAACAAATCAGTTTACATTGGGAGCTTTAATCTCCAGAAAAAATATTGATAATCCAATCTTCCCCTCTACAGGTTCTTCTTTAACATTGGATGCTGAACTTTCTGGCGGACCACTTCCCGGCGATGTTGATTATTTAAAAATTGGTTTTACTGCCGAGTGGTATAGACGATTATTTAATTCAAATCGAATTACTTTATATACAATTGCCGATCTTGGATACATTGATGAAATTGTTCCCGGCACAAACATCCAACCATTTGAATTTTATTATATGGGTGGTAACGGATTGGTTATTGCCACTACATCTTTAAGAGGTTATGATGATCGAACCGTTGGGCCCATAAACGCTTCTGGAAATGTTATTGGCGGACGCGTGATGGCAAAAATTGGAGCTGAAATAAGATTATCAGTTACACAGGAACCAATTCCACTCTGGCTTCTGGGATTTGCTGAAGCAGGAAATGTGTTTGAAAGTTTTCAGAAAACAGATATTTTTGACCTCCGCAGATCTGTGGGATTTGGCGCCAGGATATTAATCAATCCTATAGGTTTGATAGGATTTGATTTAGGTTATGGTTTTGATCGTAAAGAAGTTGACGGCAAAGACCCTTCGTGGTTGTTTCATTTTCAGTTTGGTAAAGGTTTCTAAATAAATAGTATAATCATAAAGAACGAGGAAAATAGTGAAAAGTTACATTTTTGGATTTGCATTTTTAGTATTAAGTATTAATGCTTTCTCTCAAACACCATTAAGAATCGGTTATGTAGATTCTGAAGTTATCCTGACTCAATTTTCTGAAGCAATAAAAGCTCAAGGAGATTTGGATGCACTTACAAACAGATGGTCTGCACAATTAGATTCGATGACTCAAGTTTATCAACAATCAATTGCTGATTATCAGAAACAATCTGAAACTATGAATGAAGCTAAAAAGCTTGAATCACAGCAGAAAATAGTTAAGATGGAACAAGATATAATGGATTTTAGAAAATCAAAGTTTACACAAGGCACTGGAGAGGTTTATAAAAAACAGGAAGCATTATTTTCACCTGTAAAAGCGAAGATCTACGCTGCAATTCAAAAAATTGCGAAAGAAGAAAATATGCAGTTTGTCTTTGATAAAAGCGGGGACATAATTTTACTTTATGCTGATTCTGCATTTGATATTACTTTTAAAGTATTAGATACTCTAAAACGGGGAAACTAGTATTTCACTAATTTTATAAAGTTCTCTCCATTTATTTTTGGGGAGAACTTTTTGTTTTTATTCAGCATGTTTGATCAAGAAAATTTTATAAAGGTTTAATGATGAAAAAGCTAATTATTCTTTCAATTATTTTATTCACATCTTCATTTTCTTTGGCTCAGTTAAAAATTGGTTATATCGATTCGGATTCGATTATGGATAACCTGCCTGATGTTAAAGACTCGAGGCAAAAACTTGATGCGTTAATTCAAGAATGGCAAGGTGAATTAACCAAAATGGAGAATGAATGGAAAACAAAATATGATGATTATGAAAAGCGTAAGTTAATAATGACTGATCAAACAAGAGCTGAAACTGAAGCTGCACTTGTACAGATGGAAACTCAGGTTGCACAATATCGTGAAAAAAAGTTTGGAACTAGCGGTGAACTATTCCAAAAACAAGATGAACTTATGAAGCCGGTTCAAAATAAAATATTTACTGTCCTTAAAGAAATTGCAGAACAGGATGATCTTGATTTTGTTTTTGATCGCAGCGGCGATGTAATGATTTTGTACGCTAAGGAAAAATACGATCTCACTTCTAAAGTACTTGAGAAACTTAAACTGAAATAAAAGAGATGATTAATGAAAATTAAAATTCAGGAAATTGCTTCCTTCATTAACGGTAACATTATTGGTAATAAAAATCTTGAAATTGAAAACCTTGCCAAGATTGAAGAAGCAAATTCCGGGGATTTAACTTTTCTTTATCTGCCTGTGTATGAAAAATATTTTTCAACCACTAAAGCATCTGCAATAATTATAAACCCGGAGTTTAACAAATCAAGAAATGATATTACATATATCACAGTTGCATCTCCTGAAAAAGCTTTTTTTGCCATCATCAAAAAATATTTTAATCCTGATTTCCCTTTAGAAGGAATTGATTCATCCGCATTTATACATAAAGATGCAAAAGTCGGTAGTAATGTTTCAATTGGAAAAAATGTTGTTATATCTGCCGGATGTAAAATCGGAAGTAATACAAAAATTTTTCACAATACAGTTATAATGGAAAATTCAGAAATCGGAAATAACTGTCTGATATTTTCCAATGTTAGTATCAGAGAAAATTGCAAAGTGGGAAACAGAGTTATTATTCATTCCGGGACAGTAGTTGGCAGTGATGGCTTTGGTTATAGTCAGGAAGAAAATGGTGTTTATCAGAAAATACCGCAGATAGGAAATGTAGTATTAGAAGATGATGTTGAACTTGGATCCAATGTTTCAATCGATCGTGCAGCGATAGGATCAACATTAATAAAACGTGGTTGTAAAATAGATAATCTCGTTCAGATTGCTCATAATGTTGTTCTGGGTGAAGATACTGTTGTTTCTGCGCAAGCTGGCGTTTCCGGAAGTACTAAAATTGGCAAGCATTGTATTCTTGCCGGGCAAGCGGGATTGGTCGGACACATTGAACTTGGTGATAATGTTGTAATCACTGCACAATCAGGAGTTTCAAAATCTATTCTTAAGCCCGGCTATTATATGGGTTCACCGGCGATGGAAATTAAAGCAAATCAAAAAATGCAAGCTCAGGTAAGATTTATTCCAGATTATATCAATCGAATAAAAAAACTTGAGGATGAAATCAAATCATTAAAAGAACTTGTTAAGGATAATTAATTAATCACCTTACGCAGAATTAAATTTTGAATTGCCACGACTTTTAGAGCTTGTGTTAAAACTCTATGAATGTCATTTCGAAGGATCCCGATGTTTTCGGTATGAGAAATCTGAACGAATTATAAGACTTCTCCCTCCGGTCGAAGTGACAAACACAATTTTCCCACAGCCTCTTCAGATGGCGGGTATCCAACTAAAAAGATTAAGTAACTTGAGCTAATTAGCTACCCGTTTCCCTAAACTCCTATTCAATCATTTCTAATTGTATTTAGTCATTCATCTTGCTATTTTTTCAAATAATATTATCGTAAAAAAGACGGAACAATAATGATTGAACTTCAAAGAACTATTGTCAATCCGGTATCACTTAGTGGAATCGGACTTCACACCGGAACAGAATGCACAATGACTTTCAAACCAGCACCAATTAATTCAGGAATTAAATTTGTTAGAGTAGATTTGGGTGGAAGTCCTGAAATTCCCGCCATCGCTGATAATGTGGTGGATGTTTCCAGAGGAACAACTATTGGCATTGGTGAAGCGAAGGTTCATACTGTAGAGCATGTACTTGCGGCTATTGCCGGTTTACAAATTGATAATATTTTTGTTGAGCTTGATGGAATTGAACCTCCGGTTATTGATGGAAGCTCGTTGCCTTATGTTAAAGCTTTGCAGCAAGCTGGTATTGTAGAACAGGATGCTCCCAAAGATTATTTGATAATTGAGGAAACTGTCGCTTACTCAGATGAATCCAGACAAGTTGATATTGTTGCCCTGCCTCTTGATAAATATAGATTGACAGTAATGGTTGATTATCAAAATCCTGCACTCGGAAGTCAGCACACAGGTTTATTTGATATGGAAAAAGAATTTGTAAATGAATTTGCTTCTGCGAGAACATTTTGTTTTTTAAGTGAAGTTGAAGCATTAGCTGATCAGGGATTAATTAAAGGCGGTGATTTGGATAATGCTGTTGTGATTGTCGATCATAAATTAGAACAGAATCAGCTTGATGAATTAGGAAAACGTATTGGATTAAAAAATAATTTTGTGCTTGGTGATGATGGAATTCTTAATAATAAAAAACTAAGATTTAAAAATGAACCGGTAAGACATAAACTGCTTGATCTTATTGGTGATCTTGCACTTATCGGTGTACCTATAAAAGCACAAATTCTTGCTGCTCGTCCAGGTCATAAAGCTAATGTTGAATTTGCAAAGCAGATAAGAAAACTTTATCAGCAGAAAAAACTTGTTAAGAAATTTCAGTTTGTAAAAAAGGAAGGGGTTGTATTCGATATTAATGCAATTGAAAGAATACTTCCTCATCGTTATCCTTTTCTGCTTGTTGATAAAATTATCCATCTGGAAATAGAGAAAAAAGTTATTGGTGTAAAATCTGTTACAATTAATGAGCCTTTTTTTCAGGGGCACTTCCCCGGTCAGCCTGTTATGCCGGGAGTTTTAATTATTGAAGCAATGGCACAAACAGGTGGAATTTTATTATTGAATTCCTTACCTGATTTTAAAGAAAAATTAGTTTACTTCATGCAAATCAATAATGCAAAATTCAGAAAAACGGTTATGCCCGGTGATCAACTTTTTATTGAGGTTGAACTTCTGCAAAAGAAATCAAAAATATTTACTATGGCTGGTAAGGTTTTTGTAAATGATGTACTTGTGGCAGAGGCTGATTTTATGGCTGGTATTGTTGATAGACCTAAGAAAGCTGAAGAATAATTATGAACACGATTCATCCGACTGCAATCGTAAGCAGTAAAGCTAAAATCGGTGATGGCAATATTATTTTTCCATTTACAATTATTGATGATGATGTTGAGATTGGAAATAATTGTGAGATTGGACCTAGCGCAGTTCTTTATAATGGTGCAAGAATAGGAAACAATGTTAAAATCAAACAGGGAGTTTCGGTTGCAAATAAACCGCAAGATTTAAAATTTGGTAATGAAGAAACATTATTTTTTGTCGGTGATAATACTGTTCTTCACGAGTTCGTAACACTCCATCGAGGAACTCATGAAACCGGATTTTCAAGAGTTGGGAAAAATTGTTTGCTAATGGCTTATTCTCATGTGGCACACGATTGTGTTGTTGGTGATAATGTAATTTTTGCAAACGCTGTTCAAATTGCCGGGCACGTAAGCATTGGAGACTGGGTAATTATTGGCGGCACAAGTGCGGTTCATCAATTCTGTAATATTGGTAAGCATTCAATGATTGGAGCTAATTCCGTTGCTGTTAAAGATGTTCCTCCTTTTGTATTAAGCGGTCGATTCCCACTTAAATTTGAAGGACTAAATAAAGTTGGATTAAGAAGACGCGGTTTTAATGAAGAAGATATAACTGCTATCAGAAAGACTTATGATTTAATTTATAATTCTGGATTAAATGTTACACAAGGTATTAATAAAGTTGAATCTGAATTAGCATCGAATCAATATGTTCAGGAAATAATTAAGTTTGTTCGTACGAGCAATCGAGGAATAATTGGTAAATGATCTGGAAGTTTATTAATTCAGGGGCAAACAATGGCAAGTACAATATGGATTTTGATATTCGGCTTGCACAAAATTTTGATCCTCAAAATGCTGTATTGAGATTTTACAGATGGGATCCATATTGCATTTCTCTTGGCGCTAATCAATCCTTTAATGATATTAACTTAGAAAAAGCAGAAGCAGACAACATCGGTGTTGTGAAAAGACCAACCGGCGGCAGAGCAATTCTTCACTCAGAAGAGTTAACATATTCAGTTATCTATCCACTTGATATGAAATCATCAGCAAAAGATATTTATGATGAAATTAATCTTGCTTTACGATTAGGTTTAATCGAGTTCGATTCAAGATTATCAGAAATTGATCTGGAACATTCGCAGCCAGACTTTAAAGAATTTTATAAATCAGAGATCAGCGCAATATGTTTTGCAGTATCTGCAAAAAGTGAGTTAAATTTTAAAGGGAAAAAATTAGTTGGAAGTGCACAAAGAAAAATTGGCAATGTAATTTTACAGCACGGCTCAATTCTTTGTGGTGAATTCCATAAAAATATTGTTGATTATCTGAATATTGATGAATTTAAAAAAAGTGCGATACTTGGAGAAATTTCTAATACAACTATGGACCTTAAATCTGCACTGAATTATGAAATTGATTATTCTAAATTAGCAGCAGCAATCAAAAAAGGATTTGAAAATCACTTCGAAATTAAATTCGAAGAAATTAATTATCCCACAAATATTTTAAATAGTATATCAGAAGTAAATCTTGTTTAATAAAAACTCTTACAGAAATTCATTTCACATTATGCTCCTTCAATCTCAATTTTTATTTTTTATAGTGTTATTCACTGCCACGTTTTCTTTGGCACAAAGTGAGTCCCAGCTATTTCTTGAAGGTGCAAAGATTACGGATATTAAACGCGAAGGTGATTTTATCTGGGTTGCCACTTATGGACAAGGTATCTATCAATATTCAATTAAAGATAGTAAGTGGACAAACTATTCGACTAAAAGCGGAAATCTTGAAAACGATCTTTTCTATTGCGTAGCTGCTAATAAGGATTATGTGTGGGCTGGTGCAAATGATGGGTTATATATTTTTTCTAAAAAAGTAAAAAAATGGACTAAAAGAAAATTTGCTGTAGGTGGTGAGTTTGGTAATTGGATAAGAAGTTTAAATTATGATGAAAAGAGAAGCAGACTTTGGATTGGCAGGTTTCGCAACATTACTGTGTTTGATATTAAAGCAAATAAGTTTACTGATTATAACAAAGTTATAAATAGTGATGAAAAGACAAACAATTTTAATACTATTGTATTTGATGGAGACAGTACGGTTTGGTTTGGTGCGGAATCCGGAGTGCATAAATACAACACAAAAAAAAATATAGATGAACCTGAAGCCTGGAATTTTTTAAGTAATAAGGGAAGAAATTTTAATGGTAACGGCGATGCAGTTTCTGTTTCTGATTTTGTATTTGAAAAAAATAATATCTGGTTCGGCACTGATGAGTTTATAACCAAAGAGCAACCCGAATATAATGTTGGCGGCATATATGTGTGGGATAGGAAATTAAAATGGGATAGAATATCCAAAGCAAATGGTTTAGGCGGCAACGGAATTTACTGCCTTGCACGAACAGGCAATTACATTTGGGCAGGAGTTTATGAATTCAAAAAAAATGATAAAGAAGAATACGGGAAAGGATTGTACTTAATTAACCGCCGCACAAAAAAAGTAACTCCGATAGATCTTAACGAACTGAATGTAACAACCTCAAATATTTTATCTCTCTTCTTTGACGGAACAAATCTGTGGATTGGCACCTCTTCTGGTTTGGTAAAACTTAAAGTTGGTAACGCATTAGCTAAACTAAAAAAATAATATCACTTATTCATCTTTCATCAACCATAATCCATAATCCATAAAACATTATCCATCTACTTTTTTCCCGCCAAATTTTGTATAACTAATTTTTTACACAAAGTAATTTTTATCAAGCCTCTTTATTACATTGTTACCGACAAATTTGTACACTTAATTAATATGTTTGTTTTTGCTTTGTTTATTCATTTTTTTTTTTTCTATTTTGTAGGAACGAAAATTGCTAATAAAAATAATTAGAGGAGTGCTGGGATGAAAAATATAACTTCTATTTTTGTTAAAGGTTTCTTAAAAAGCTTATTAACAAGAAAATTATTCGTTTTCCTAATTTTAATTTTTCTCATACTGCCGCAGTATTCCTGCAACACAACAGAACCGCCAAGTAACGCTACCCTTACTCTTAATCTTGAAGATGTTTCCTGCAAAGAAGCTTGGTTAACCCTTACAACCACCAACCTACAGCTACCAAATTCCATAACACTTTTAATTAATGACCTACCAAAGAAAACTATAAACTTAGTTAAAGCAGATACTATACTTATTGTTGATTCTCTCCTACCAAATCAAACATACACATTTATTACAGCAGGTAATTCTGGTTTGTACGGAATCTCCAGCAACAAAGTAACAGCAACAACACTTGACACTACCTCTCACAATTATACCTGGCAAACATTTGAATTTGGGGATGGACAGTATAGTAGCAGTGTGCTTTTTGATGTAACGATTATAGATGAAAACAACATTTGGGCAGTTGGTGAGATTTATATGAATGACTCTTTGGGTAATCCTGATCCAACTCGTTATAATGCTGTAATTTGGGATGGCCAAAAATGGTCTATACAGAGAATTCCTTACTTCTATCAAGGGCAACCATTTTATAATCCAATTCAATCCATTTTTGCATATGGACCAAATGATATATGGTTCTGTGGTAATGGTGTAATTCATTGGAACGGTAACAACTTTGTACCTATGCCGGTTCCCACAACTGTATGGGGCCCTTATTCAATGAATAAAATCTGGGGTAGAAATAATAATGATTTGTATGTGGTTGGGGACGATGGTTTAATAGCACATTATAACACTGGCTATTGGCAGAAAATGGAAAGCGGTACAAACATACGTTTAACAGACATATATAGCGCTCCGGATGGTAAGTCTATCTTTGTTTGCGGCTGGGATTGGAATACTGGAAACTCAATAATATTGAACATAAGTAATTTCAACAATCCAAAAGTAATTTTGAATAATATTTATAACGAAGATGATAGAATATTTGCAAGTCTATGGACAGATGGTAAACAAATAATATTAGGAGGCAATCGTGTATTCAGGCGTTACTTGATTAATGATGCACTAAATGAGAGTGTAGTAAATACGGAACTTGTACCCACAGATTATGGCAGTAAATGGTTTTTGCCGGGGTATTTTATTTATAGTTTGAGAGGTACAGGGCTAAACAATCTGTTTATAGCTGGAGATGGTGGAATGATATGGCATTTTAATGGAATTAGCTGGTATCAATATGAAGGATTATTCGCTACAAACAGAAGGCTGTATGGTACTGCAGTAAAAGATAATATTTTTGCAGCGGTTGGAACGAATAGTCGTGCTTTAATAATTATAGGAAAGAGGTAAAATAATATGCAGATAAATGAAAGACCTCCGCCCTCAGCTTTAAAAATAGAGCAGCGGTGCTGTAACACCACTGCCCTTTTCCCGGCTATCAAGAACCATTTCTTGACAGAATAGAGTTTTGATTATAAATAAGTAATAAAAAAATGAAAATAATATTAAATGTTTTGTTAGCAATAACAATTGTAATGCTCTTAAGTAGTTGCAACACAACAGAACCGCCAAGTAACCAAACGCTAACACTTAAACTTGAAGATGTAAGTTGCACAGAAGCGTGGATACAATTAACAACCACAAATCTGCAACTGCCAGCAGCAGTAAATGTTTTAAAGAACAACAGCGTAACTCAGACCTTCAGACTGAGCACCCAGGATACATTACTCTATATCGATTCCCTTTTGCCCAACCAAACTTATAAATTAAAAGTATCCAGTATCCAGAATCCTGAATCCAACATCTCCAGTAACGAACTAACTGTTACCACAATGGACACCACAAGCCACAACTTTACCTGGCAAACTTTTACATTTGGTGAAAATGGTGCTGGAAGCAGTGCGCTTTATGATGTTGCAATAATAGATGAGAATAACATTTGGGCTGTTGGCGCGATTTATATGAATGACTCGCTTGGTAACCCGGATCCGAATGCATATAATGCCCTACACTGGGATGGACAGAGTTGGAAATTATTCAAACTTCAATTTTTTACATTCTGCGGACAACCGTATACAGGTTCTTACCCGGCTAAAGCAATTTTTGCATTTGATCAAAATAACATCATAATAAGTTCAGGTTCTCAATTGACATATTTGAATGGGAATGTACAAACAAAAACGGAATGTGTACCAGTTTCTGTTAACAAACTCTGGGGCAGCAGCAGTAATGATTTATATGCAGTGGGAAATGATGGTTCGATAGCACACTATAATACTGGTTATTGGCAAAAAATGGAAAGTGGAACAAACATAGATTTAACAGATATCTATGGCACTTCAGATGGTCAGTCTATCTTTGTTTGTGGCTGGGATTGGAATACTGGAAACTCAATAATATTGAACATAAGTAATTTCAACAATCCAAAAGTAATTTTGAATAATATTTATAACGAAGATGATAGAATATTTGCAAGTCTATGGACAGATGGTAAACAAATAATATTAGGAGGCAATCGTGTATTCAGGCGTTACTTGATTAATGATGCACTAAATGAGAGTGTAGTAAATACGGAACTTGTACCCACAGATTATGGCAGTAAATGGTTTTTGCCGGGGTATTTTATTTATAGTTTGAGAGGTACAGGGCTAAACAATCTGTTTATAGCTGGAGATGGTGGAATGATATGGCATTTTAATGGAATTAGCTGGTATCAATATGAAGGATTATTCGCTACAAACAGAAGGCTGTATGGTACTGCAGTAAAAGATAATATTTTTGCAGCGGTTGGAACGAATAGTCGTGCTTTAATAATTATAGGAAAGAGGTAAAATAATATGCAGATAAATGAAAGACCTCCGCCCTCAGCTTTAAAAATAGAGCAGCGGTGCTGTAACACCACTGCCCTTAGTATGCAAACATATATCATCAACAACGATTTCATCCAAATGAAATAGAGCTATTTTTGTTTGCAATTTCAAAACTAACATAAATTATTTAATAATCAATTCAGTTTATTAGGGTTAATAAAATGAAAACAAAATATAAAACATTGATACTCTTTTTTTTAATTTTTATGATCGACAGTGAATTCAATTATTCTCAGGACATAGATTGTGCAACAGGTGTACAAACCGGTTTATCAAAAATTCAAATAGCTCCGTATGGTGATTCATCGGTTTTAGAAACCTATGTTTTAGCTGATACAGTAAGTATTAAAACAGTAATACATATTGTGCGATATTCAGATGGTACTGGTGGAATATCTGAAACTACGGTTAATCTGGCACTTGATACTCTAAACAAATTCTTCCAAAGCACTAAAATAAAATTTATTCGATTTGCTATTCATTATATTAATAACAATACTTATGCAAATTTAAATGTGCCGGAAACGTTCTGTACATCTGCACCAATAGATATGTTCACTTTAAACAATGTTACAGATGCTTTAAACATTTATTTTGTTCCTCACATGTCATACCGTGACGCAAATTTAAGGGGTGCTGCTCAAAGTATTCCAGGATCTGGTTGTGCGGTTATTAATGATGCGGCTTTATTATCAACATTAGCGCACGAAGTTGGGCACTGTTTCGGCTTGTACCATACACATGAAACTTGCTTAACTGATCAACGAGAACATATTACAAGAACAGGTTTGTATCCCTGCACTCCAAATTTTGATGATGCAGGAGATTTCTTAAAAGACACACCTGCTGACCCTAATTTACAAAACTTTCCTCCTTCTCCTGATGGTACATTTAACTACCAGGATTATCAAAACTTACCTGATGATGGATGCGGATATATAAATTATCATCCATTAGTAAACAATATAATGTCTTATAGGCAACCACTGTTACGTAATGCCTTCACACCTGAGCAACGCGGTAAAATAGTATTTACTCTTCAAAATAGCTTTTTTACTTGTTACTACAAGGTAAATGTAATTTTGTCAAATAAAATTGATACTGTTAATCAACCAAATACAACGCTTCTCGTTGATGGTCAACAAACAAATTCCGGTATGCCTATATCTTTGATGTATGGCGTTACGCACTTAAGTAAAACAAACCACGAAATATTAAGTTCAAATTATAAACATCACGATTGGGATAATGATAATACGCAGTATAAACTAGGCGAGAAATATCAAATTAATTTAAATAATAAAATTCGCAATGCGAATTTTATTCAATTAAACACTGTCAATTGTTTAAGTACCCTGTCTGAAGTTCAAAATAATAATTCAGGTACAATTAATTTATTAGATCCATGGTGGGTTGATGGTACTGGAAATCAACCCGGAACTTACCAACCACTTTCGACATCATTTCCAAATCTCTTCTTGAACCAAACACCTGATCCAAATGATCCCAACAAACCCTACTACTCTGTAAAAGTAGAACAGGGTCAAAACATATATTTAAGTCAAACTGCAAAGACACATAAATTTTACTTAAATAATTGGAGTGTAAATAATTCAACGTATGCCACATTCCAAAATGCAAATTCCTACTCAACCGCTGTAGTATTTAATAGCTCAGCAGCAGTAGTTACAGCAAACTTAAAAGGCACACAACTTTCATCTCAAACAAATGCGAATGCAGGCAGCGGACAAAGAAAGTTTGTAAAAACATCTGATGGCTATCTTCATCAAGTTTATGAAAGCTTAAATAAAATTTATTATGAAAGAAGCATAAATAACGGAACAACTTGGGAAATAATGAATGGCGGTGCACCTGTATCTGGAAATGCAAAACAGCCATCAATAGATTTTTATAACACCGCAACAGACAAAGTAGTAGTTATTGTTTATGAAGCTTATTCTTCTTCAACTGTAAATTTAATAGCTGCAATTTATAAAAATGGGGTTTCTCAACAGAGTTACGGATTAGCTCTTTACACAGGAATGATCCAAGAAGATGTTGATGCATTAAATTGCAGACCGGTTGTTTCTATTAGTTCGGACGGTAAAATTCTTATAGTATGGTATAATGATGGAGAATTAACTTCCGGTCCAAATACAGGGTTAAATTATAAGTACGGAAATTTATACAATTACTATGGAATACGATGGATGATAAATTGGTACACACCTTCACCTGTTCTGATGAGTTCCACAAGTTATTTTACGTTAAAGAATCCAACTCTATCTGTCTATAAATCCGCAGTTCAACCCTTCCAACTTGCTTATGAAAAGGATAATGTTATTTATTATCGGACTTTGACGGATAACGTAAATTATATAAATCATATTCAGGAAGGCACTGTACAAAATATATCATCAGGTAGCGGGTTTAGTTTTAACAAAAATCCCTCTATTCTTGCGTGGAATGGCGGGTCACGGGTTGTCTGGGAAGGAAATAATAACGGTTACAAGAAAAAAATAATTTTCCGAAGTCCAAGCTATTCTTATTTCTGGTCATTCAACAGCAACGGTGGTGCTTATGATTGTATAAACCCCAATATTAATCGACCGGATAATTATTCCACATATTACTTTAGCTGGAGTGAAAATAACCAGGTTTATATGGATAACAATACATTGTCTGCTTCTAATATGAAGTATTTAGGTATTAGTGGTCAGGATATACAATTAAGCAATGGGGCAACACCCGGGACAATGTATGCCACAACACTAAAAACTTTGACTACTCCATATTATTTTACTCAATCTGCCAGCCTTGGCAGCTTTTATGGATTATCAAAATCATCAGAAATATTTGCAGGAAGTGAAGGAAGAAGAGGCGTTGTTTATAAGGATAGTGCTGAGTTTTATTTTAACTTTGGCAAATTAATGGTTGATGATAATAATATCGGTTATGTTAAAATTGATGAAGGTGAAAATGTTCTTGACAAAGAAAATCTAAATAATTATTTAATAAGCCAGCCATTTGTTCTAAGTGACAGCAGCAACTTTACATTTAATGTACAATATGGTGTTACTGATACAGCGTCTGCAATGGCTGTTTTGGGAGATGATGATTACATTTCATTCAAACTTCAATTAGTAGATAAACAAACATCTGCAATCATTGGCGAATATGATAATGTTAAATTCTCAAAAAATAATTTATCTGCTCATAACAATCTTAATTACAAAGTGAATACAAACGGAATTGGTAACAGATCAGTAATATTAAAACTTGTAGTAACCAATAATTTTGAATCAAACTATTCACTAACATTAGAGAATTCCGGTAATGCTGATGAAATGTTATTTAAAGAGTCATATCAGGAAATATCATATAATGGAAATTTGACTATTACTAAATATGCTCTTGCACAAAACTTTCCAAATCCTTTTAATCCAAGTACAACAATCCGTTACGAACTTCCAAAAGATGGATTGGTAACTCTAAAAATATATGATATACTTGGAAGCGAAATTGCAACTTTAGTTAAAGAAGAAAAGATTGCAGGCAAGTATGAAGTAAACTTCAACGCTTCATCACTTGCAAGCGGTGTTTACATCTATAAATTACAAGCTGGAGAATTTGTTTCATCTAAAAAAATGTTGCTGCTAAAATAATTTTTGCAACTCACAAACCCAGTTCCCCGCAAAGCGGGATCTCCAACTTTAAGGAACTGGGTTTGTTTTAGATGCTATATGTAAATCTGATTATTCCAAATTTATAGCTGTCCCTTTTACTTCAACCATATTCCATCCCGCCACGCGGGCAGGCATCCATCTTCCATCATTCCTATTCCATCATCCATTTTCCATTAAACGTCCACCATTTTCTCCACTTTTTACCCTCAATATTTATAGTTATTTTTAAATCAAATCTATAAACTAATCTGGATTTTATATGATTAAAATTTCTGAAAAGAGATTAAAAGAATTAAAAAATAATTTTAAAGGAAAATGTATTGCCATTATTGGCGATATGATGCTTGATATTTATTACTGGGGCGATGTAAAAAGAATTTCTCCCGAGGCTCCTGTCCCTGTTCTTGAAGTAGAAAATGAAATATTTCGTTTTGGCGGTGCTGCTAACTGTGCACTAAATATCGCAAAGCTTGGCGGTGTTCCCGAACCAATTGGTGTGATTGGTTATGATAACTTTGGGACGGTTTTTAATTCCTTACTGTCAGAAGCGAAAATATCTCACCACGGAATTTTTGAAGATGATAAAAGACCTACAACAGCCAAGACACGTGTAATTGCGGATAGTCAGCACATTGTGCGTATTGATAAGGAAAGCAAAGAGACAATAAATTCATCAATTCAAAAGAAAATTATTAATTATCTGAAAAGCATTATTAAAAGTGTTGACGGAATTATTTTGCAGGATTATAATAAGGGTGTTCTTTCAGATTCACTCATCAAACAAATTATTGAATTAGCCAATAAGCATAAAAAACTTGTTACTGTTGATCCCAAGTTCAATAATTTTTTTTCATATAAAAATGTTACTGTATTTAAACCTAACAGAAAAGAAGCAGAAGATATTCTTGGTAAAAAAATTAAAAGTGATTCAGATGTTTCATTTGCAGGAAATACTTTACTAAAAAAACTTAACGCAAAAAATATTTTGTTAACTCTTGGTGAAAGCGGCATTGCGGTTTTTGAAAAAGGTAAACCGGAAAAAAGGATGCCTACCAAAGCCAGAAAAGTTGCAGATGTTTCCGGAGCTGGTGATACGGTTATTTCTACTTTAACTATGGCTCTTGCTGCAGGTGCTGATATTCTGGAAGCATCCTATCTTGCTAATTACGCAGGCGGAATTGTTTGTGAAGAAGTTGGAATTGTTCCTATCGAACTTGATAAACTTTTTAATACTGTATTGAAAGAGAATAAATGAGCAATATCAAAACCAGGAAAGAAATTAATGAGTTAAGGAAACAATTTAAAGCAGAAGGAAAGAAAGTTGTTTTTACAAATGGTTGCTTTGACTTAATTCATTCCGGTCATATCGACTATCTTGTTAAAGCAAAAGAGATGGGAGATGTTTTAATACTTGCATTAAATTCTGATGAATCCATAAAAAGAATTAAAGGAAATAAACGTCCAATATTATTGCAAGATGAACGAGCATTTATTGGTTCAAATCTTAAACCGGTTGATTATGTAACTTTTTTTGAAGAAGACACTCCGGCTGAAATAATAAGTGATCTTATTCCCGATGTATTAGTTAAAGGCGCCGATTGGGCAATTGATAAAATTGTTGGAAGGGAAGTTGTAGAAGCAAACGGCGGCGAGGTTAAAACAATTAATTTTGTAAACGATCAATCAACATCCAAAATTATTCAGAAGATAATTAATAATTATAAAAGTTAGTGTCCCAAGAAAAAGTTCAAGAACAAACTAAGAAGATCATAGGCAAGGGCAGAAAAGCTCTGCGATATGGTGTAAACATTTTTGTTTATACCTTTGTGGGTATTTTTATGCTGTTGATGATATTTTTCAGTATTTCCCAAACGCAAATGTTTAAAGATTGGCTGCGCGATAAGATTGTTGAAGTAGTAAATGATGAAATACACGGAAAATTATCTATTGGAAAAATAGAAGGAACAATTTTTACATCACTTAAAATTACTAACACAACTCTTACATCACTGCAAAATGATACCGTTGTATATGCCGGAAACATTGAATTAAAAACCAGTCCGTTAAAATTACTTTTTAAAAATATTTATGTAAGGAAATTTGAATTAAGTAATGCAAGGATAAAACTGATTGAAGAAAGTGACGGTCAATTAAATCTTCTGAAAATATTTCCGCCATCCAAAGAACCCGATACAACAAGCACTGAATTTCCATTCACAATTCAAGTTGCAGATTTTGCTTTAAAGAATGTTGATTTTTCCATGCAAAAGTACGATAAGGTTGGAAGTAATGAACTGTACACAAGCATCACAACGGATGATATTAGAATTAAGAATCTCAATGTTTCATTTAACGCATTTGCTGATCTGAATAAATATGAATACCGGCTGACGATTAATGACATTTCATTTATTCCCAACTTTAAATTTTTTAATCTCAAACATCTAAGTGGAACAATACTTTTAACACCTAAAGTTGCCGGAATAAATAAAATGCACTTGGTTACTGATCAATCAGATATGGAATTTAGTGCGGGAATATCAGATGTAGATTTTATTAAAGATTTTTCTAAAGATAAATTGGGGAAGGCACAGTTAAGATTATCACTAAATGCTGATAAACTTAATTTTGAGGAGATAGCGACTTATGTTCCTGCAATGAATATGCTCAGTGGAACTATTGCTACCAAATTTGAAGCCTCAGGTAATCTAAATGATTTTAACATTAAAACCTTGAACGTGGATTACAATAACACTTCTTTAAATGCAAAAGCAAATATTAAAAATTTACTTGATGCAGATAATATGTTTATTGACGTAAGTTTCAGTGATTCGTATCTCGATCCTGCTGATCCTGGTAAACTTTTGAAAAATTTAAATTTGCCTGAATATAAAGAGTTCGGTGTAGTTAGGTTTGATACATTAACATACACAGGCGGTTTGAAAAATTTTAAATCTAAGTTTGCGCTAAGCACAGATAAAGGTAACCTCAATGGTACAGCAAGTTTGAATTTTATGCAGAGTGAAATGAAATATGATGTAAAATTATTCACCCAGAAAATGGATTTGAGTTCTTTTGTTTCTATTCCAACAAATATAAATTCTGAAATTAACATTTCCGGTTACGGCACTGATCCAAAAAATATGAAAATGCAAATGACCGTAGCAGCTAATGATTCTAGATTTGGTGACAAATATTTAAAAAACATTTTGCTTAACGCAAGCACTGAAAATGGTTTGATAAAATCTTCAATTAATATTTTATCTGATTCCATTTATGTTGATCTGCTTGCAGATATCGACTTCAAAAACCCGAAAGATCCAAGCTATGAAATAAATGGTAAAGTGAATCAGTTAAATCTTGGACAGTTTTTGCAAAATAAATCTTTGGATACAGAACTTAACCTCTCAATCCAGGCAAGCGGGCAAGGATTTAATCCTGATAGTATGGATTTATTTTTAGTAACAGATGTACATAATTCAAGGGTTAGTGATTTTAATATTGATAGCACCAGATTGATTCTTGATGTAAGAAGAAACGATGGCGGGAAGAAAATTATTAACCTTGTTTCGGATATTGCAGACTTAACACTTAGCGGAAATTATTCTATAACTAAACTTGGTGATGTTTTTTCTCGGGAAGCAGATATAATTAAAAAAATCATATCTGAAAAAATCAATCCCATCTTTAATAAAGATTCAGTTTTAACTTCATATCAAAAATCAATTGTTGTAAATAATTTTAAATCAATTCCTAATTTTAATATGGATTATCTTCTTGATTTTAAAGAAGCGTTAAGTCTTACATTGGGTAAAGATCAATTACAGTTGGATGGAGATATGAGAGGGAATATGAATTCTATTGATGATTCATTATCCCTAAACCTTATTGCTAATTTTAATTATCTAAAATTCTGGAACAAAGAAAAAGTATATTTTATTGTTAACACAAATTTGTCAGGTAATCTCACCAATAATTTAATTAATGGATATCAGTCAAGTTTTAAAACGCAATTAAATTTTAAATCTGATAGATTATATGCAGGTGCAAATATTTACAACCTTACTTCAAAAATTTTATTTGATGGTGAAAAATTGTCTATTGATGTTAATGGAAATTATGAAGATAAGGCAAAAGCAAAACTAAATGCTTTAGCAATATTCAATAATGATGTTATGAATATTAAGATTGATACATTAGAATTATTTTACAATCGTTTTAAAATATACAATCCAAATGAACTTCTTTTGTCCTATTCCAATGAAACAATTAACTTTGATAACTTCCTACTAAACGCCGCTGATGGTACAGTTTCAATTAAAGGTGAGTTCGGAGCGGTAGGTGATCATACTGCCACAATTTTATTTGATAATATTAGTGGTGAAAGAATTGCGGAAGATCTGGTCGGAATTTCTGCTGAAAAAGGATTTAAATCTGATGTAAAAATAAATGGCTTATTAAAAGGAAATTTTTCCGATCCCAAATTTTCTATAGATGCTGACGTTAATGATATTTATTATGAGAACAGTAGCTTTGGATCTCTGGTTTCTAAGTTCAATTATGCGAACAATTCACTTAGTACCGATATAAGATTTGTGGATTCTCTAAATAATTTTGATTCGCCTAAAATGCTGGTAACAGGATTTATACCCTTAGAGCTTTCGGCAATAATCGATTCAACAAAAAAAATTAATGAAAAGCTTGATCTTACTATTCAATCCGATGAATTGGATTTAAGTTCCTTTGCAGGAATTTTCCCATATATTCAGTTTCAGAAAGGTAACCTTGAAACAGATATTTATATTACAGGTACCATTTCAAAACCAATAGCCATAGGTTATTTTAGTATTAAAGACACCAGGTTTAAACTTAATTACAATAATATGGATTATGATTTAAATTCTAAGATTTGGATTGATGATGAAGTCATTACAATGGAAAGCGTTGAATTGAAAAATGTAACAGGTACACAATATGGCGGTGTTATCAAAGGCGATGGAATATTTAAACTAAAAAACTTTAAACTTGATTCTTCGTATGTTAAGCTTAATGGTGATCTAAAAGTTCTCGATCCAAGTTCAAAATCATCAAACCCTTATGCTTATGGTAACCTGGCACTAAAAACTAGAAGCGATATTATTTATTCTTCATCCGGAGGAAAATCATATTTACTTTTGCCTATTGATGTAACTGTTGCCGAGTTGACAATCCCTTTAAGTAAATCCGCATACTCAAGTTCATCAGGATTTATATACAGATATAAAAAATTATATAGCGAAAAAGACAGGTTACAAAATGAACTTGATAGTTTAATTCAATCTTCAATCATAAAAAATGGAAATGGTAAAATTTTAACTGAAGCCTCAAAACTCGATTACACAATTGATATTAAATTGGATACTGAAGCGGAAGTTGTAATTAATCTTTCTAAAGAATTGGACCAGAATTTAAGTTTAATTTTGGGCGGGGATTTTTTCCTTGAATCGATCGGTGGAAATACAAAATCAAGTGGAGCTTTAAAATTATTAGATGGTTCAAAGCTAGCTTTTATTAAATCTTTTGAAGCAACCGGAAATGTGAGTTTTGAAAAGTTAGACAATCCAATTATTGATATTGTCGGAACGTACAAAGATTATTATTATCCCACTGACGAAAAAAATGTAGCAATCGAGCAGGAAGTTGCTGTAAAAATAAAACTTAAAGGTCCTTTAAGTGAACTGAATCAAAATTTTATAAAAGATGAAAACAATATTGGTGTGTATATCGGTAAACAAGCAATTGAAGAAGACAAAAAAGATCCAACTAAATCAGCATCGGATGCGTTCTTCTTTATAATTACCGGTAAGTTTACAAATGGCGCTACACAACAGGAAAGAAATGCTGTGGCAAGTACCGCATCTTCACTTGCCGGCTCTGTGCTGGGTGGTTTTTTAAATCAGTACTTGGGCGATTATGTTAAAAGTGTTCAGCTAAGACAAACAGGAACAGAAACAAAATTTAATCTTATTGGTAAAGCAGGTAAGTTTAAGTATGAAATTGGCGGATCTACAGATGTCTTTCAGGATCTTAGCCGTGCAAATATTAAAATTGAATATCCAATCACCCAAAGATTTCAGTTAAGGCTGCAGAGAAAAGAATCTGAAAATCAATTGAACTCAATAAATAATCCACTGTTTAATGAGTTAGGTATTAAATATAATTTTGAGTTTTAATGAAAAAAGAATTAATAGCTTTCTTTAATCGTAATCAGAATCGCGGATATAAATCCAAAGATATTGCAGATAAACTTGGATTTACCTCTGATCATGAATATTTTTCGTTAAAGGCTGCGCTTCATAAGCTCGAAGAAGAATCATTTCTAATCCGCACCGGCAAAAGATATCAACTAAATAAAATGCCACAAACAAATCAACTTAAAGGTAAATTGGCATTAACTCGAAATGGATTTGGGTTTGTTATTATCAACGATGAGAGAATTAGTGATATTTTTATTGCAGCAAGAAACATCGGAACTGCTTTTGATGGTGATATTGTTGAAGTTGAATTGTTTGCCAAACAAAAAGGAAAAAATATTGAAGGACAAATAGTTAAAGTAATTGAACGGAAACGTAAAGAATATGTTGGAGAAATTAAAAAATCTAAATCATTTTATTTCATTTCACCGGATGATCCAAAAATTCACAGAGATATTTATGTTGATGAATCGAAGTCAGCAGGAGCAAAGACTGGAGACAAAGTTGTTGTAGGAAATCTTTTGTGGGATAACCCGTTACTTAATCCTGAAGCTGAAGTTATTGAGATACTTGGTAAATCAGGTTCGCATGATACAGAGATAATTTCGCTTGCCAGGGAATTTGATCTTAAATATAAATTTAATTCAGAAGTACTTATTGAAGCTGAAAAAATCGAATCGAAAATTTCTAATGATGAAATAAAAGCCAGAATAGATTTTAGAGATAAAAATGTTTTTACTATCGATCCTGAGGATGCAAAAGATTTTGATGATGCCCTTTCAATCGAGAAACTTGAAAATGGAAACTATTCGATTGGAATTCATATTGCAGATGTTTCACATTATGTAAGAAGCGGTTCAGCTTTAGATAAAGAAGCTTTTATAAGAGGTAACAGTGTTTATTTTGTTGGTAAAGTTATTCCAATGCTGCCGGAAAAATTATCAAACGAAATTTGTTCGCTTGTTCCTTATAAAGATAGACTAACATATTCTGTTATCGTTGAAATTACACCACGCGGAAAAATTGTTGATTATAAAATCCATAAAACAATTATTAATAGTAAAAGAAGATTTACTTATGAAGAAGTTCAGCAAATAATAACAAATGAGGCCGGTGATTTTGCTGATGATATTCTTCAACTAAATAAGATTGCTGAAATATTAAGAAATAAACGGATGAGTGAAGGCAGTTTTGATTTTATAACTCCGGAAGTAAAATTTAGTCTTGATGATAATGGAGTCCCTGTTTCTTATTCCATTAAAGAAATGAAGCAAAGTAATATGCTTATCGAAGAGTATATGCTTCTTGCAAATAAAATAGTTGCAAGGCATATTGCACTTCCCAAAACCGGAACTGTAAAACCATTTGTTTATCGTGTACACGATTATCCTGATCCGGAAAAAATAGCAGAGTTTGCTAGGTTTGTTAAAACTCTTGGCTATTCATTTGATCCGAATTCGAAATCAAAATCAAACCAATTTCAGTTGTTATTAAATCAAGCTAAAGGGAAAGAGGAAGAAGCATTAATAAATGAACTTGCAATACGCTCGATGGCAAAAGCAATTTACTCGGCAAAAAACATTGGGCATTATGGATTAGGATTTAAACATTATACACATTTTACTTCCCCGATAAGAAGATACAGTGATTTAATAGTTCATCGTTTACTTTTTAATTATTTAAATAAAAAAAGTGGTGAATTTTATTCACTTGAACAATTAAATGAAATTTGCGAGAATATATCTGCAACTGAAAGAAATGCTGTTGAAGCTGAAAGATTCAGTGTAAAACAAAAACAAATTGAATATCTAAAGAATCATCAGGGCAGTGAATTTTCGGCAATAATTTCTGGCATTACAAATTTTGGAATATTTGTTAAAATTACTGATATATTAGCTGAAGGGCTTGTAAGATTGCGTGACCTTGACGATGATTACTATATTTACGATGAAAAAAAATACGCCATTACAGGTAAGCGAACTAAGAAGCAATATAGATTAGGCGATAAGATTCATGTAAAGTTAATTCGTGTTGACGAAGAAAGATCTGAATTAGATTTTATTATTCTTGAATAAAAGGAATGAAGATGCAAAGTTTTAAAATAATATCAATACTCATTATCATGCTTGCAAACATTGCCTTTGCACAGTTTGGTAAAAATAAGGTGCATACAAAAGATTTTGATTGGAGCTACATCCAAACAGAACATTTTGATATTTATTTTGCAAATGGCGGCGAAACATTAACTGAATTTGCTGCCGACGCTGCAGAAAAATCAGTTGCTTCAATTCAAAAATCCTTTAACTACAGAATAAATAGTCGTATAACTATAGTCGTATATAATTCACAAAATGATTTTCAGGAAACAAATATTATCGATAGTTATTTAAGTGAAGGTATTCAGGGATTTACAGAGCTATTTAAAAATCGTGTTGTTATACAATTTACTGGATCGTACAAACAATTTGAACATCTTGTTCATCATGAGTTAGTACACGCAGTAATGAATGATATGTTTTACGGCGGATCAATTCAAAATATAATATCAAATAATATATCACTTCAATTCCCAATATGGTTTAGCGAAGGATTAGCTGAGTATGAAGCTTTAGGGTGGGATGTTGATACCGATATGTTTATACGCGATGCTGCAATTAGTGAGTACCTTCCTGATCTTGAAAGATTAGATGGATACTTTGCTTATAGAGGAGGGCAATCGGTTTTTTATTACATTGCTAATAAATATGGTAAAGAAAAAATTGGTGAACTTCTAAACAAAATTAAAGGCGTTGGAAATGTTGCTGAGGGAATTAAAGCAACTTTAGGAATTGATGTTGAAGAACTTGGCGAGAGATGGAAAAAAGAAGTTAAGAAAAACTTTTGGCCAGATATATCAACCAGGGATGATGCAGATAATTTTGCAAAGAGACTAACCAATCCTAAAAAAGATGATGGATTTTATAACACCTCACCTGCGCTTTCTCCGCAGGGTGATAAGATAGCATTTATTTCTAATCGTGATTTTTATTTTGACGTTTATTTGATGGATGCCCTGGATGGGAAAATTATTGATAAACTTGTCGAAGGTAATCGTTCGCCTGATTTTGAAGAACTTAATATTCTTACGCCTGGTCTAACCTGGTCACCTGATGGAAAGAAAATAGCTCTATCTGCTAAACGCAGCGGCTACGATGTAATTTATATTATTGATGTGGAATCGAAAGATCAGGAAACACTTCCGATAAGGTTAGAATCAATTCAGAGTGTTACCTGGTCCAATGACGGTAATTATCTGGCGTTTGTAGGACAAAACACAAAGCAATCAGATATTTATCTTTACAACTTTGCTACATCATCAGTAACTAATCTTACTGATGATATTTTTAGTGATTCTGATCCTTCCTGGTCTCATGATAACAAATCAATTTATTTTTCTTCTGATAGAGGAAATATTTTAAGTAAGGCTGATCTTCCTGATAACTTTAAAATCCAGAATCATAATTATTCACAAAGAGATATTTACAAATTTTTAATTGATGAAAATAAAATAATAAGAATCACAGATTTACCATTTAGTGATGAAACGGCTGCGAGAGAAGAATCTGATGGTGAAAGACTTATGTTTATCTCAGACTTGAATGGAATAAATAATATTTATATTAAATCAATCAAACAAGTGGACGGTAATACTTCAATAATTAATTCGCCGGTTAAACCTATCACAAATTCATTAAGTGGACTTTATCAGTTGTCTCTATCAGCCGATACAAAAAAACTTGTCTTCTCATCACTTTATGAATCAGGCTTCACAATATTTTTAATGAACAATCCATTTGAGGCTAAAACGGATCTCGATACCCTTAAACCAACACTTTATATTTCTAAATTGGAGGAGCAGAGGAAGAAACAAGTTAGCATACCGGAAATTTTAGAATCAAAAAGTATTACTTTAGAAGTTCCCAAAGATGATAATCAAATTAAAATATTTACCGGCGATGTTATTGAATCTGATTCGACAAAGAAAACTTCAAAACTTGATTTATCAAAATTTGTATTTGGTTCTAAAGACTCAACTGAAAAAACCGTTTACGCAAATGATTCATTATTCTTACCCAAAGATAATCTTGATGAAAACGGAAACTATAAAGTAAATCGATATAAAATTAATTTTGGTCCTGATTTGATTTACGCCAATGCCGGCTATAGTACATTTTACGGTCTAATCGGAACGACAATTATTTCTTTTAGTGATGTTCTTGGAGATCATCGCTTAGTTGGTGTTACCGGTTTACAGATCGATTTAAAAAACAGCGATTACGGTTTAGCTTATTATTATCTTGGCAGCAGAATTAATTACGGCATTCAAGGTTTTCACACTGCAAGATTTGTTAATCTTGTAAGAGGTAATTTTGTTAATCTATACAGGTTTAGAAATTACGGCGCATATCTTTCTGCAAATTTTCCATTAAATAGATTTTATAGATTAGAAGCTGGTTTAAGCTGGATAAATGTTCGTAGTGAAAACCTTGATGATCTTTCCGTGCCTGAAGAGCAGACTTCCTTTTTGGTTCCATCATTAGGTTTTGTGCATGACAACGTACTTTGGGGTTACACATCACCGATTGAAGGAACAAGATATAAATTAGAAGCTTATGGAAATCCTGGATTAGGAAATAGTAAATTAGGTTTTTATACACTTGCCGGTGATTACAGAACTTACTTAAGATTCTGGACAGATTATTCATTTGCAATTAGATTTTCAGGCGGATATTCGGGGGGTCCTAACGCACAAAGATTTTTTTTAGGTGGGATAGAAAATTGGATAAACAGATCATTTGCAACATCAGAAATTCCAATCGAATCTAACAGTGATTATGCTTTTCTTACTGCAGTATTACCATTAAGAGGTTATAATTATTCAGAACGAATTGGTTCTAAATACTTTTTAATGAACTATGAATTAAGATTTCCACTTATAAGGTATCTTGTTCCTGGTGCATTACCAATTTTATTAAGTAACATTTTAGGAGTAGCATATATTGATGCTGGAGCAGCCTGGAATAAAGATAAATCACTTCAATTATTCAGTAAAAATTCAGAAGGAAATGTAGTTACTAATGATCTTTTAATGGGTACTGGTGTTGGTGCAAGAGTATTCTTCCTGTATTTCCTTTTAAGATTTGATGTAGCTTGGGCTTATAACATAGATAAATTTGCCAAACCAATATTTTATTTTTCGATCGGTGCTGACTTTTAAAATTGAATACAAATAATTACTTGAATTAATTATTATACTAATATGATTAGGACTTTTTATTAGTTGGTTTTGATTTTTCCGCAGAAGTTTTAGGTTCAGGTTTATTCTTATTTTTATAATCGGTTTGATAAAACCCGCTCCCTTTAAAAATCGGTCCTGAGCCCGCACCGATTAAGCGCTTAACTTTACCGCCACACTTAGGGCATTTTTCCAATAGTTTTGAATTCATAGATTGAAAAACTTCAAATTTATTTGAGCAGCTTAAACATTTATAATCATAAGTCGGCATTACATTTCCTAAAATTGTTTACCTAAAAATAATGAATAATTAAAGAATCTTCTATAAATTTAGGTTGAAACAATTTCTATTCTCTTTAAATAATATTTATATCACTTTGAAAAAATTAATTGCTTTAACGAGTATTTCCATTTTTATAATTACAAGCTGTTTAAATTATAACCAGGATGTAACAATATACCCGGATGGTTCCGGGAAAATGCAAGTTAATTACTGGATGAAATTTTCGGATACTTCAAGTGTTGCAACAATTTTAAAGCTGGAAATATTTAACCCGGATTCTATAAGAAAAGAATTTTCTTCTAAATTTGTAAAATTGTTAAATGTTCAAACCTATTCTGATTCAACCGATTCTACGATTCATGCTGTTATAGATATAACTTTTAATCTTATTGATTCATTAAATACTGTAAACGCATTTACCCAATCCAATTTCAAATTAGAGGATGGAGCTGCTGGTCAAAAAATATTTAGCCAATTTATTCCACCTGTAACAACAGGTTTTGGTATAAATGGAAATAAATTCAGGGTTAACTATAATTATGATATTCGTGGGGAAATAATCACACACAACGCAACTAATAAGTCTGGTAATATTTTAACATGGTCATATTCATTATCTGAAATCGGCCGCGGCAAAACCATTTCCATAACATTTAAGCCGTATAAGTTAAAAGAAACACCATATTGGATCTATATTCTTGCGGGATTAGTGCTATTGATTGTAATATTTTTCCTATTAAAAAAGAAAAAAGATTAGATTAACTTATCTTTTAGATAATTAGATTTATTGACATAACATACCTCTTTGGTTATATTTGACGCCTATTTTTAATTACTTAAGCGATTTTTCAAATGCCATCAAATGATTTTATGGTCTTTGCGGGAAGTTCCAACATTCCATTTGCAAATAAAATTGTTGATGCAATGGGCATTACTTTAGGAGCTTTAGAACTAAAGCGATTTAGTGACGGTGAAATTTGGGCTAAGTTTGGTGAAAATATACGCGGAAGAGAAGTATTCATAATTCAATCTACTAATCCACCCGCTGAAAATTTACTTGAATTACTTATTATGATTGATGCAGCAAAAAGAGCATCAGCCAAAAGAATAACTGCAGTAATTCCTTATTTCGGTTACGCAAGACAAGATAGAAAAGATCAGCCAAGGGTTTCTATTACAGCAAAGTTAATGGCTAATCTTATTACAGTTTCTGGAGCAGATCGAGTGATGACTATGGATTTACATGCATCACAAATTCAGGGTTTTTTTGATATACCTGTGGATCATTTATATGGCTCCTCGATATTTCTAAATTATGTTAATAATTTATCTGATAATCTTGCGGTAGTATCTCCGGATGTAGGAGGAATAAAAATCGCAAGAGCATACGCCAAAATGCTGCACTCTGGATTAATTGTGCTTGATAAACGAAGACCCAAACAAAATCTTGCAGAGGTAATGAATATAATTGGGGAAGTAGAAGGAAAAGATATTCTTCTTGTAGATGATTTGATAGATACTGCTGGTACATTTGTTGGCGCCGCAAAAGCTCTGAAAGAAAAAGGAGCTAAACAAATTTTTGGTGCAGTAACACATCCATTGTTATCAGGCCCGGCGTTTGAAAGAATTAATGAAGGTGATCTGGATAAATTGTTTGTTACAGATACAATATATTTCGATCCTCATTTCTCAGAAAAAATAGTAACGTTATCAGCAGCACCACTTTTTGCAGAAGCAATTTTAAGAACTTTTAATAACGAATCAATTAGTTCATTATTTAATATAGATAAAGGTTAATAAGAACCGGAGATAGAATGAAAAAAGTAGTCCTAGAAGCAAAGATGCGCACAAAAATAGATAAAGCATCTCGCAGTGCATTAAGAAAAGAAGGAAGAGTTCCTGCAATCTTTTATTCAAGACATCATCAACCACTTTCGATAGATGTTTCAGAAAGAGCTCTTCAACCGCTTGTCTTTACATCCAAAACAAATTTAATTTCGTTAAATGTGGATGGTCAGGAAGAAGTAGATTGTATTATTAAAGATGTTCAGTTTGACCCTGTTACAGAAAAAATTGTTCATATTGATCTGCTTGGTCTTAAAAAAGGTGAAAAAATTCAAATTGAAGTTCCAGTAAAATTAACAGGAATTCCAATTGGTATTAAAGAAGGTGGAATTCTTCAACACACATTACATAAAATTGAAGTTGAATGCTTACCTGCAGATATTCCTGAACATATTGAAATTGATGTTACTAACATTAAGCTGGGTAGTTCAATACATGTTGGTGATCTTAAATTTGATAATTTTATTATACTCAATTCTGAAGATGCAATAATTGCTTCAGTAACCCATCCGAAAATAGAAGTTGAAGAAGTAGCAGCCCCTGTTGCGGAAGGTGAGGAAATAAAAGAACCTGAAGTTATTGCTAAAGGCAAACCTCAAGAAAAAGAAGAAGAATAGTTTTAAGTGCGAGTCATTGTTGGAATTGGTAATCCCGGCAATCGTTATAAAAATAACCGACATAATGTTGGGTTCCAATTCCTTGATTATTATGCAAATAAAAAATCACTTAAATTCAAAGCATCAAAATTTGATTACTATTATGCCGAAGGGGACCTTGACAATAATCCCTTCTTATTGGTTAAACCGACAACCTATGTTAACAACAGCGGAATAGCTGTATTAGCTTCCGTTAATGAGTATGATATTAATTTAAGCGATCTCCTGGTTATTGTTGATGATATCAATATTCCAACCGCAGCGGTAAGAATTAGAAAATCAGGGGGCGATGGCGGACATAATGGTTTAAGTTCTATTATTTATCATTTAAATAGTAATGATTTTCCAAGATTAAGAATTGGAGTCGGAAATAATTTTGATTCAGGAAAATTACCTGATTATGTTTTGTCTGATTTTGATGAAAAAGATTTCGATAATTTAAATAAAACTTTTGATCTGACTAATTATTTGTTAGACGATTTTATCAAGGATGGTTATCGGAAAATGCTCAATTCTTTCAGCCGATTAATTAAAACAGAAAATTTAAATAGTAAATCAGAACAGTAATATTTGTTTTAACAATCACAGGCTTGTTATCTGATCTATTTATTCTTTATGATTTTAAATAATTTAAAATAGATTTATTCACAGAATTAAAAAATCAGGAATGGGATTATGGCTAAAAATTTTTTTTCCATTGCAATTTTCCTTTTTTCTCCAAGTGTGATTTTTGCTGGTGAGCAGAATCTAAAAATTCCAACATTATCTGATGCACAAAGCCAAATTCTTATTTGGGGTTTGTTGGTTTGTATTTTGGGAATGGGTTTTGGATTTTATCAATTTCTGAAAGTAAAAAAATTACGTGCTCATAAATCAATGTTGGATGTTGCTGCAATTATTTTTGAAACCTGCAAAACTTATTTAGTACAGCAGGGTAAATTACTTGTCGTCCTTTTTCTATTTATCGCGGCTTGTGTTTCTTTTTATTTTGGTTATTTGCAGCATAATTCATTAGGGGGCGTATTATTAATTCTCAGTTGGACAATTATCGGAATTCTTGGTTCCTATAGTGTTGCCTGGTTCGGAATTAGAATGAACACACTTGCAAATAGTAGAATGGCTTTTGCTTCTCTTGAGAGAAAACCAATAAAATTATTAAACATTCCTCTTGATGCTGGAATGAGTATTGGTGTCGTTCTTATTTCTCTTGAACTAATAATGATGTTAATTATCCTACTTTTTATTCCACGTGAATATGCCGGTGCGAGTTTTGTTGGATTTGCAATTGGTGAATCATTAGGTGCAAGTGCATTAAGAATTGCCGGCGGAATTTTTACAAAAATTGCTGATATAGGTTCCGACCTAATGAAAATAGTTTTTAAAATTAAAGAAGATGATCCCCGTAATCCCGGAGTGATAGCAGATTGTACAGGAGATAATGCAGGTGATAGCGTTGGACCAACGGCTGATGGTTTTGAAACTTATGGAGTTACAGGTGTTGCTTTAATCAGTTTTATCGTTTTGGCTGTAGGAAATTTGGCAAGTTTTGATGAAGCAAAAAAAATCGAATATCAAACCGCATTACTTACCTGGATTTTCTCAATGCGTATTATGATGATCATAACTTCAGTAGCTGCTTTTTACATAAACAAATTTGTTAGTAATGCTCTTTATTCAGATAAAGATGATATTGATTTTGAAAAACCATTAACAGCATTGGTTTGGATAACCTCCGGGCTTTCAATCTTAGTTACTTTCGCGGTTAGTAAAGTAATGATTGGAAATTTACCAAACGACATCTGGTTAACTCTCTCGATCATTATTAGCTGTGGAACTTTAGGCGCAGCTTTAATTCCAGAATTCACCAAAATTTTTACTTCACCACATTCAAAGCATGTAAATGAAATAGTTTCAGCTTCCCGCGAAGGCGGTGCTTCACTTACAATTCTTTCAGGTTTAGTTGCTGGAAATTTTAGTGCTATATGGAATGGAATGGTATTCTTAGTTTTAATGTTTATTGCTTATACCGCCAGTTTATGGGGACTAAGTGACTTTATGATATATCCATCTGTTTTTGCATTTGGATTGGTTGCGTTTGGATTCTTAGGTATGGGTCCTGTAACAATTGCAGTTGATAGCTATGGACCTGTAACTGATAACGCACAATCAATATATGAGCTATCATTAATTGAAGAGGAAAAAGATATTCATAACCAAATAGAAAAAGAATTTGGATTTAAGCCTGATTTTGAAAAAGCAAAATATTATCTTGAAGCAAACGATGGGGCGGGAAATACATTTAAGGCTACTGCAAAACCCGTTTTAATCGGTACCGCGGTAGTTGGGGCTACAACAATGATTTTTTCTTTAATCCTTGTGATAAAAGAATCTTTAGGAATTAATCCAGAAGAAATTTTAAGTATTCTTAATCCTTATTCACTACTCGGATTTATTGCCGGCGGTGCTGTTATATTTTGGTTTGCCGGAGCTTCAATTCAAGCAGTTACAACAGGCGCATATCGCGCCGTGGAGTATATAAAAAAGAATATTAAACTCGATGAAAATGCCGATAAGAAAGCATCTACAGAAAAATCAAAAGAAGTTGTAAAAATTTGTACACAATACGCACAAAAGGGAATGATCAATATTTTTATTACAATTTTTTCTTTTGCTTTAGCGTTCGCATTTTTATCAGCACCACAAAATGGAAACAATCACCCCGTCGCTTTTTTCATCAGCTTTTTAATATCCATCGCTATATTTGGTTTATATGAAGCGTTGTTTATGTCAAATGCAGGTAGTGCTTGGGATAATGCAAAAAAAGTTGTTGAAGTTGATTTAAAAGAAAAGGGGACACCTTTGCACGATGCTACGGTTATTGGTGATACCGTTGGCGATCCTTTCAAAGATACTTCTTCTGTTGCGTTGAATCCGATAATAAAATTTACAACACTTTTCGGTTTGCTTGCGATGGAAATTGCAATTTCAAAAGATTTTCAACAATTCTCCCCGATTGTCGGAACAATATTTTTTGTAATTGCATTAATTTTTGTTTGGAGATCTTTCTATAGAATGAGAATAAAAAATTAAAAAAAATTATTGTTTATATCAGATTGAATTTATAAATGATGGTAAAATGGTATTTATCAAAGTTAAAAATTCATATTTAAAGCATCAGTTAAACGAAATTAGACTGCATCAAAATTGAGTTGTGAGAAAAATAATAACTAGTTTTCGCAAACAAGTAATAATGAATTGATTTGGCTAAGAATTAAATAATTTGCAAAAACGTGTTATTCTTGATAAATTTGGAATAGAATTAGAAAATATTTTATTAACCCTGCTCTTATTATTATTAAATAAGGGCCATTAAGACCATAGGGAGGTGATTACATAAATGAAAACGAGTGTCTACGAAAGTGCCATTCTGATTAATGCCGCACTGGATGACCAGCAAATCGAATCTATTCTTACCCGTGTTAAAGAATTAATAACTAATAATGGCGGAGAAATCCTAGAGCTTGAAAACTGGGGTAGAAAGCGTCTTGCATATCCTGTTGAAAAAAGTAAAATTGGGTATTATGCGATTTTTAGGTTCGATGCTTCTGGAGATATAATTGCTAAGCTAGAAAGAGCATATTCTCTTGATGAACATATTTTAAGATTTGTAACATTGAAACTCAGCAAGTTTGCTCTTGAGCAAATCGAAAAAAATAAAGTTCTTTCAACTGCTTTGAAGGAAGAAGAGATTTCTGAGGCGATAGTTGATAAGACTGAAGTCGAAGAAGTCGAAGAAGTCGAAGATGAGAATGAAGACAAGGTTAAATAATAATAAACAGATTTAGTTTGGAGGTTCAAACATGGCCGACCTTAAAATGCCAGAAATTAATTATGTAATCGTAGCGGGCAACTTAACAAAAGACCCAATTTTTAGAGAGACTACTAATGGTACACCAGTTGTTAATTTTTCAATTGCTTCTAACAGAAAGTTTAAAGACAGTACGAATCAGTGGCAGGAAGATGTTTGTTATGTAGGTATTGTTGCCTGGAATAAGCTTGCCGAAAGCTGCAGGGATAGATTAAAGAAAGGTTCTGCTATTTTAGTTGATGGCGAATTACAAAGCCGAAGCTGGAAATCCGATGACGGACATAATAGAAGTATTGTTGAAATTAAAGCAAGAAGAATTCAATTTCTTAATAAAAGATTAATTGGTTCAGATTCAAATGGTTCAGGTCACGAGGAAGAAGAACCAAGTTTTGCTGTTGATGATTCGATTGATTACACCGAAGATTCATTTGATAAATTTTTATCTGATGAAGAATCTAATTTAATGAAATAATAAGGTGCTCTAAATGAAAAAAGATATTAAAACAAAGAAAGTTTGCAGATTTACACAAAACCATGTTTTATACATTGATTATAAAGATGTAAAACTTTTACAAAAATTTATTACCGAGCAAGGTAAAATTATTCCCAAAAGAATAACAGGTACCAGCTCAAAGTATCAACGTGAATTAGCCAAAGCTATTAAACGTGCAAGGCATATGGCTCTTATTCCATACGTTTCTGATACCGTTAGATAGTTAAATTAAGTTGGAGAAATTATGAAAGTTATTTTAAGACGTGATCACGAAACTTTAGGTAAAATTGGTGATCTTGTGGATGTTAAAGATGGTTATGCAAGAAATTTTTTGCTTCCCAGAGGAATTGCTTATGCTGCTCTTAAAGGAAATATTAAATCTCTTGAAGAAGAAAAAAAATCAGCTGAGAAGAGGAATTTACAAGACCTAAAAGCTGCTGAGTCTTTAGCTGCAGAGTTAGAAACAGTATCAGTCACAATTCCTGTTCAGGTTGGTGAAGAAGATAAAATTTTTGGTACAGTAACAACTCAAATGATTGCTGATGCTCTTAAAGAAAAAGATTACGATATTGATAAAAGGAAAATAGAAATCGAAGAGCCTATTAAATCCCTTGGCATTTATGGTGTAAGTTTAAAACTTCATCAAAATGTTAGTGCTAAGATTAAGGTTTGGGTTGTCCGAGAGTAACAAATTCTTTAAAACTAAAAAGGGAATCCGATTGGATTCCCTTTCTTTTATCTGGTAAAAACTAATCTATCTTACTTTAATTTTATTTTCACTAATTAGTTTTGCAATATGCGCAGTACCTTTTTTGCTGATGGTTTTAACCGCACTTGTTGTAAGTTTTAATGTAACAAATCTATTCAATTCCTGTACCCAAATTCTTTTCTTCTGAAGGTTAGGAAGAAATCTAGCATTTGTTTTATTGTGTGCATGTGAAATGCTGCTTCCAGCTACCGGACCTACACCGGTTACTTGACATCTTCTAGCCATTACTTAACTCCTTAATATTATATACTATCATTTTACGGACTACAAATATATGCAAAACATCTAAAAAAAATGAAACTTTTTCAATTATTTTTTCCTCTTTTATATTTCGATATAAATGATTAAGATTAGAAACAATAATTGTTTTTCTTACTTGATTATCAGTACATAAAACCTTTTTTTTGCATCTAAAATGAATTTAGATTGACAAATTTAGAAAAGTAATATTTATGGAATTTTATGAATTACATCCACAGAATCCTCAACAGCGATTTATAAGCAAAGCAGTCGATGTACTCAAATCCGGAGGTCTCATTATCTTTCCAACAGATACTTATTATGGTTTGGGCTGTGACATATATAATAGAGAAGGGATCAAACAAATTTTTCTCATAAAAAATGAAATGGACAATAAACTTTTCAGCTTTATTTGTTCGGATTTAAAAGATATCTCCAGTTATGCAAAAGTTTCAGACTATGCATATAGAACTATGAAACATCTGTTGCCCGGACCATACACTTTCATTCTTCCAGCGGCTAAAGTAATTCCTAAAAAATTATGGACAAAAAGAAAAACTGTTGGTATTAGAGTTCCGGATCATGCAGTAACCATTCAGATTGTTAAAGAACTTGGTAATCCTATTGTCAGTACAAGTACAACAACACGAAGAGGCGAGCCTCTTATTGATCCAAATGAAATTAAGAATATTTTTAACTCGCAAGTTGATTTAATGCTTGCTTCCAATAGCATGAATTTTAAACCTTCTAGCGTTATTGATTTAAGCGGAGAAGTGCCCGAGATTATTCGTGAAGGTGCCGGCGATGTAAGTTTATTTAAATAATCCGTTAAATGAATTAGAAAAAAGGGAGGAATATCAATCCTCCTTTTTTATTTTCTATAAACCTGTGTTGATGAAGCTTGATAAAGTGGTGTAATAATAATTTGATTAATATTAACATTGGTTGGTCTAGTAGCACAAAATACAACTGTTTCTGCAACTTCATTGGGAGATAAAGGTTTTATTCCAGCATAAACTTTGTTTGCTCTCTCTTCATCACCAGAAAATCTGACTTTACTAAATTCAGTGTAAACCATTCCCGGATCGACGCTGCTAACTTTTATTCCTTTATCGAGCATGTCTAACCTTAAAGATTGAGTAAGAGAATTTACAGCAAACTTAGTTGCTGAATAAACATTTCCATATGTGTAAACTTCATGTCCAGCCGTAGAGCCTATGTTAATAATGTGACCACTTTGTCTCTGTACCATTTGAGGCGAAACTACTCTTGTTACATTTAGTAACCCTTTAATATTTGTATCTATCATCTCATTCCAATCAGAAAGTTTGCCTTCAAATATTTTATCCATTCCTCGAGCTAATCCGGCATTATTCACAAGAATATCAACTTGTTTCCAATCTTCTGAAAGACTATTAAATTTATTTTGAACATCTTCAAAATTTCTAACGTCCATTTGTAAAATATTAACTTTAATATCAAATTCTTTTTCAAGTTTATTTGCAAGCTGCGTAAGTTTTTCCTTTCGTCTTGCTGTTAGAATAAGATTTGCTTTAAGCTTTGCAAATTCAGTTGCACAAGCTTCACCTATACCAGAAGAAGCACCTGTAATTAACACAATTTTATTTTCGAGATTTAACATTAATATCCTCTATTTTTAATTAAAAACTCCGGGAATTATCTGCCCGCATTTACCGCATTTATTTTTATTTAAGTTTACTTTTTTTATTGCATGCCAATTTCTTTCAATTAATAAACTGCTGCAGTTGGGGCAATAAGTCGATTGATTCTTTACGTCGTGTACATTTCCAACATAGCAGTATTTGATTCCAATGCTTTTAGCAATATTCTTAGCAGTAATGAGTGTAGTGTGCGGCGTTGAATTTTTATTTCTCATCTTAAAATCCGGATGAAATGCTGTAAAATGAAGAGGCACTTCATCACCAAGATTATTAATTATCCATTCACACTCGTTTTTTATTTCAGCTTCAGAATCATTTTCATCTGGAATTAGAAGAGTAGTTAACTCTATCCAAACATTAGTTTCATTTTTTAACCAAACTATTGTATCTAAAACATCATTAAGATGTGAAAAAGTATTTTTAAAATAAAAATTTTCTGTAAATGCTTTAAGATCAACATTAGCTGCATCAATAAATTTATAAACATCTTTACGTGCTTCTCTATCAATGTATCCTGCAGTTACCATAACTGATTTAATATTTTCTTCTCTAGCTATTTCAGAAATATCAATAACATATTCACCAAAAATTGTAGGATCATTATAAGTAAAAGCGATCGATGGAGTTGAATATTTTTTTGCAAGTTGAATTACATCTTCCGGTGTTGCTATTATTGAATTTGTATCGTCTAATTTTGCTTTGCTAATGGACCAGTTCTGACAAAATTTACAGCCAAGGTTACAGCCCGCCGTTCCAAAACTTAAAATTGATGTACCGGGAAGAAAATGATTAAGTGGTTTTTTTTCAATCGGGTCAATTCCAAAACCTGTTGGTCTTCCATAACCTAAGGAATAAAGTTTGCCCTTAATGTTCTGACGGATGTAGCAGAAACCAGGTTGCCCTTCACCGATTTCACAATAGCGTGGACAAAGAGTACAAAGGATTTTTCCTCTTTCATTTGTGTTCCACCAGCGAGCTTCTTTTAAACCTAAATTTATCATTATTATATCACTTCAAATCTTAACCAGTTTGCCCTGCTTTTTTCTGAATAGGGTGCGCCTGCCGTAAAGATTACCAAGTCTCCTCTTTTTACTAAACCATTATTAATAATTAATTCTTTTGCATCATCAATTGCAAGATGTTCTTTATCGATACTTTCACGAAATATTGATGTAACTCCCCAGCGAAGACAAAGATTGTTCATCGTATCAAAACTATTTGAGATAGCAATAATTCTTGAATCGGGTTTATACTTTGAAATAATTCGTGCTGTACGACCTTCAAAAGTAAAGACAACAATAGCTTGCGCTTTTATCTGCTTGCTAATTTCCACAATGGCTCTTCCAACTGAATCGAATAAGTTTTCTTGTAAATTATTTGAAGCTATATAATCAATATTTCTTCTATCCTCAGAATGTAATTCAGCGTTTTTAAGAATATCATTCATTATTTGTACAGTGTTTATTGGAAATTCTCCTACGGAAGTTTCGCCGCTTAACATAACAACATCGGTTCCATCCCAAACAGCATTTGCAACATCAGAAGCTTCTGCACGCGTTGGAATAGGTGAGTGAATCATTGATTCAAGCATTTGTGTAGCCGTAATAACGAGTTTTCCCGCAGCATTACATTTTTTAATTATTGTTTTTTGAAGAACAGGAACATCTTGCGGTGGAAGTTCAACACCAAGATCACCTCGCGCAACCATTATTCCATCAGAGGCATCAATTATTTCTTCAAGATTTTCGATAGATTCTTTTTTTTCAATCTTGGCTATTACAGGGATTTTTTTACCCTTATCTTTCAACCATTTTTTAAGTTGCAAAACATCTTCAGCGCATCTTACAAATGATAAGGCGATGTAATCAACTCTGTGTCTAAGTACAAATTCAAGATCTTTAAAATCTTTTTCTGTAATTGATGGAGTGGATAGCTTCATTCCGGGAAGATTCATACCTTTTCTTGGGGATAGAACTCCGCCATTATCAATTTTACAAATCAGTGAATCGGATTTTTTCTCTTCAACTGTTAATCGGATTAATCCATCATTAATTAATATCTTATCACCAATCTTAGCGTCATTTATCAATGGTTTGTATGATGTAGAAATTATTTTATCATTTCCTAAAATATCTTTAATAGTTATTTCGATTTTGTTTCCTGAATGAATGATTATGCTTGATGATTCCAAATCTCCAATTCTAATCTTTGGTCCTTGAAGATCGACAAGGATTGCTAAGGGTGCGTTCTCATCTGTGCAGGCAATGTGAAGTGTATTAAATATCTCTTCAAAAAATTCATAGTTACCGTGTGAAAGATTTAATCTAACGGCATCTATTCCTGTCTTAATTAATCTACGAATTATTGCAGCATCCTTTGTTGCTGGTCCAAGGGTAACAAGAATCTTTGTCTTTGCAAAAGTTTCTGGATTATCAATCATCATTTACTCTTCTTTTTACTTTTCGATTCCACTTGACCACTTGTTCTTAATGCTCTTGATTTTGTATAAAGATCTCTGATTTTTTTCTCCACTAAATCAAACACACTACCGGCTTGATAACCTTTTGCTGTTTTTATTCCAGCTTTAACTCCTGTTAGAATTTCAACTCCTTCTTCAACTGTTGAAATAGGATAAATATGGAACTGTTTTTTTCTGACTGCTTCAACTACATCTTCCCTTAACATAAGATCTTTAACGTTTTGAATTGGAATAATAACTCCTTGAGTTCCAGTTAATCCTTGCAATTTACAGATATCATAAAATCCCTCAATCTTTTCATTCACACCGCCGATTGGCTGTACATCTCCCTTTTGATTTAATGATCCGGTAACAGCGATAGATTGTTTAATAGGTAAACCGGCAAGTGTGGAAAGTAAAGCAAAAATTTCTGTGCACGAAGCACTATCGCCATCTACCATTCCGTATGATTGTTCAAATACAAGATTGGCATTAAATGATAAAGGAAGATCTTGTCCAAATGTTTCTTTAAAATAACCTGATATAATAAGAACACCTTTGTTATAATGTCTTCCACTCATGCCTGCTTCGCGCTCTACATTTAGAATGGTTCCACCGCCTAAGGAAACTGTTGCAGTAATTCTTGTTGGTCTTCCAAAAGAATAGAAATCAGCATTGTAAACTGCTAATCCATTTATTTGTCCGATACGTTCGCCTTTAGTATCTATCAACAGTGTTTTATCTTTAAACATTTCAGTCACTTTTTCTTCAAGCATACCATGTCGTTCGCGAGCAAACTTATAAGCTTTTTCAACGTGTGGTGCAGACACAATATTAAATCCATCATCGGTTGCCCAAAAACTTGCTTCCCGTGCTATATCAGCAATTTTGGAAAATCTAAGTGTTAGTTTATTCTTTTGTCCTGCCATAATAGCACTAATTTCAATCAAATCAGCGATGGCTGTTTTATCAAACTCTTTTAGTTTTTCATTCTTTATCAGTTTCTTAATTACTGTTGCATATTCAAAAATAACATCATTACTTCGATCAATCTCATAATCAAAATCTGCTTTGATCTTAAACATTTTTTTAAAATCATATTCACGTTCAGATAGATATCCATAAATCATTTGGCTGCCGATAAGGATTACTTTTGTATCTATATCTATTGGCTGTGGTTTAAGTGAGGTTGATGACATTGAAAACTGAAAAGGAGATTCCTGTATTTCAAGTTTGTTGTAGGTGAGAACACGCTTTAGAGATTTCCAAACACCTGGTTCTTCAAATAAGTGCATAACATTTAGAACAAGATAACCACCATTTGCTCGTAATAAAGATCCAGATTTGATATTTGTAAAATCGCTGTACCAATTTCCTTTACCGTCATTCACTCTCTCGATTGTGCCCAGTAGATTAATATAGGTTGGATTAGTTTCAATGATTACAGGGCAGCCTTCAGAATCTGAATTATCTAAAATAATATTTACTTCATAATCTCTAAAGTAATCAATCAAATAACCTTCTTGAGTTACTTCACCTTCGGGTTTTGTTCCTTTAAATATCTGAACATTATTTAAAATATTTTCTTCAACATTATTTAAATGGTGTAAAGCAGAATTAGAATTATATTTTTCTTTAAGTCCTTCAAAGATTCCTTTAACAATTACTTCGGCACTTTCCTTTTCCAATTTTGTAAGGCGTTCCTGAAACTCCTGGCTAATTTTTAATCCTTTCTTAAAAAGGATTTGAAGTTTTTGTTGATGATTATTATAATTTTTTAAAATCTCTTTAGCTTGTTCAGATGTTAGTTTTTTTTGTTTTATTTGTTCTTCAAGTTGAAAAACCGGAACAGGTTGTCCATCCACAAGAGGAATTATATCCGGTCTTACTTGATCACCTGATTTAATTTGTCCCAATGATAATCCTTTTTCTCTTAACTCTGCATCAAAGCTACTCATCAATTCCTGCTCTTGCTTATCATATTCATCAACAATGTTTTTCCTTCTAGCAAGATATAATTCACTTTCAAGTGTTAAGGGAATTCGTTGTTTTAAAATATCTATTGCGGCTATAAGATCTTGTCTAAATTCTTTCGCTTTACCTTTGGGAAACTTAAGCAGTAAAGGTTGATCCGGATCCTTAAAATTATTAACGTAAGCATGATCATAAAGCGGCGGGCAATTTGCGCTTATCTTTTCCAGCATTTGTTTTACAGTTGTTGCTTTTCCTGAACCAGAAAGTCCTGCTATGTAAATGTTGTAACCCGGGCTCCTCAAATCAACACCAAGCCTTATGGCTTTGAGTGCACGTTCCTGCCCCAATATTCCTTCGATAGGGTCAATATCTTCAGTAGATTCAAATTCAAAAATATTTGGATCACATTTCCATCTCAATTCTTCAGGTTTTAATTCTTTATGTTTAATTGATTTTTGTGCAGCCATATTTTACCTGTAATATTTAGATTTTAGAAGTGAGAAATTCATTATTATTTTTGTAATGAAAACTAATTAAACTAATAGCGAATTTCAAAGATGAACATAGTTGATGTGCGTAATTTTTTCCCGTACATAAATAACGGGATAATTTATTTTAACCACGCTTCCACCAGTCCATTTTCAACTTTAGTTGTCAATCGATTAACTAAATTGTTAAGAGAAAAGAGTGAAAATAAGATTGATGACTATGGTTCATTTTTAAAAGTTGTAGATGAAACAAAAGAACTTCTTGCCGAAATGATTAATTGCAATGTTGATAGAACTGCTTTTGTTGATAACACTTCAAATGGTTTAAACATTGTTGCACAAAGTGTTGATTGGAAAAAAGGAGATAGAATTTTATTAAATGATGTTGAGTTTCCTGCAAATGTTTATCCATTCCTAAATCTAAAAAGACTTGGAGTGAAAGTTGATTTTGTTAAATCTGAAAATGGAATTGTATCGGCAGAACAATTAATTGAATCTGTTAAACCCGAAACGAGAATGATCTCGATAAGTTTTGTACAGTTTTTATCCGGTTACAAAGTTGACTTAGAGAAGATTGGGAATTACTGCAGAACCAATAACATTATTTTTTGTGTTGATGGAATACAAGGCATCGGTGCTGTGCAGATTGATGTTACAAAATGCAAAATTGATTTTCTATCCTGCGGCACTCAAAAGTGGTTATTGGGTATGCAAGGCTTAGCTTTCATTTATGTGAACGAAGAGTTTCAAAAGAAAATGGTCCCTGCAAATGTTGGCTGGCTTTCAGTGCAAAATGCCTGGGATCTTTTAGATTATAAAATGGATTTGAAAACTTCTGCAAATGTTTTTCAGGGTGGTACTCTTAATGCCTTTGGAATTTATGCTTTTAATACTTCTCTAAATCTTTTAAAAGAAGCTGGATTTCAGAATATTCAATTAAAAGTTATAAGCAATACTAAATATTTTATAGATAAATTAAAGAGTATTAATATCACACCAGTTTTAGCAAATTGTAATGAAGAAAATCTTGCTGGTATTATTACTATCAAAACAGAAAATCCTGATGTGATTTTTAAAGAATTGGAGCAGAATAAAATAATTTGTTCACTTAGGGAAGGACTGATCAGATTTTCTCCGCATTTTTACAATACGGAAAAAGATATTGATAAAGTTGTTGATGTATTACAAAAAATTTGAATATCTTTAGTTCAAAATTTAAGGAAAGTATTATGAAATCATTTTACTCAATAGTGTCCTTTTTTATTATAATAATTTTTCTATGCTGTAATTCTGCTTTTGCACAGAATGGAAAACAGGAAGTTAGAATTAGTCCAAAAGCAGAAGTGATGCAAACAATCGGGTTTACTGATGTCCGGATAATTTATAGCAGACCGGGAGTAAAAAGCAGAACTATTTGGGGAAAGCTTGTTCCTTATAATGCTGTTTGGCGAGCAGGGGCAAATGAAGCCACAAAATTTATTTTCAGTACAGATGTTACAATTGAAGGTAAACTTCTTAAAAAAGGATCATATAGTTTTTTTGCCATTCCGGGAAATAACGAATGGACACTAATCTTTAATAAGGTTGCAGATCAGTGGGGTGCTTTTGAATATAACGAGTCACAAGATGCACTTCGTATTAAAGTAAAACCTGAGAAAGGCATAGGGCAAGAGTGGCTGGCGTATTCAATTACAAGGATGTCTGATTCCTCTGCAGTAATTAGACTTGAATGGGAAAAATTAAAAGCACCATTTAAAATCGAAGTGAAATTGTAAATAATTAGAGTTCATCTAATCGATAAATATTCTGGTAAATGCTCAAAAGCAGGAAGGGAAGAACAAGTAATAAATATTTTTCCCATACCTGATAAGAAAATGGCATCGTTATAAGAAAAAGGATCCAAATAATTATGAAGATCATTTCCTTTCTGTAGATTTTATTTTTTATCTCCATTAAAAAAAATTTTATTAAAACCACATTAATGTAGCAGCCTAAAAAAAGTAAAACTCCCAAAGTTATTTTAAGTATTAAACTTTCTTCTCCGAATAATTTTATTAATACGATATGGGCAAATCCAACAGTTCTAATATCAGTCTGTAATATTGCCGCTGCAGAAGGTGCGATTGGAAATTGCAAAAGTATTATGCAGACAATTAATGCGATGGCAACATTTAATAAATTAAATCCAATCTTTTTGTATAGGAAAATAATGATCAAAGGAAAAAGATAAACGACCGAGAAGGTTACGTAAGTATTGATGTAACTGGCGTTATAAAAATGTGGATTTGGAACAATCCATTTTTGTATTCCATTTGAAGGAGCAATATTACCCCAGATGAAAAATAAAATCAGCAGTGGTAAAAAAGTAAATATTGTTCCGAAAATATATCGCTTATTAATTGGCTTTCTGTTTAATAGATTGATAATTGAAAAAGCTATAATGGAAAGGGGAAAGATTATTGCATATTGCCTGCAAAGTATTGCAAGTGAACAGAATATTAAGAATGAATAATACTTATCCTTTAAGAATAAAATTACTGCAGATAGACAAAGCATAATTGTTAACATATCGGTAAAAACAAAAACACTTGTGCCAAAAAAGTAAGGATTAATCACTACTAAAAGTGATAGCAGTAAAACGTAAATATTTTTTTTTACAAACAAACTTATTAGATAAAAAACTAATTGCCATGCAATTAAAGATATTATGAGAGTTAAAATCCTTAAACTCTCAACTGTTGAACCAAAAATCTTTGCCCAAGTTGCGTAAAAAATGAAAAAGAAAGGCGGTGTAACTTCAGGGTAATTTTTTATAGTTTCAAAACTTAAGTTACTTGCAAATAATTTTATCGTATCAACAATATGTTTTTCATCACCACGAAAGGGAAGTCTGATTGAAATGATACCGATAATAGTTAAAGCGGCTAACGAAAAGATAAACCAGATTTGATAAGGAGTAAGTTTTTTCATTTTAAAAATTAAAAGAGGTGTTACAAAATAAAATATTACTTGTTTGTTATGAGGCTGTCTCAAAAGTCTCAGTTTGTCAGTCTGAGCTTGTCGAAGACTGACATTTAACA
>JAVHOU010000068.1:0-891 GCA_036170275.1 Ignavibacteriaceae bacterium | reverse complement strand
TTGTTAAATGTCAGTCTTCGACAAGCTCAGACTGACATTTAACAATGAATTCACACTTCGACAGGCTCAGTGTGACAGGAAAAATTACTTTTGAAGCAGCCTCTCTATTTCATTTTATAAAATTTGGATTCCCGCATACGCGAGAATGACAATAGAATTTGTGCTTTTGTATAAGCCTCTGATTTGATTTATTTACGCTCTGATTATATCTAACAATTCTTTTGTTTTTTCTTCCATCAATAAAACATCACCTTTAGATTCAACATTTAAACGAATTATTGGTTCTGTATTTGACATTCTGAGATTAAATCTCCAATCATCATATTCAACACTTAAACCATCAATTTTATCAACTTTACCATCTGTGTAAAGTTTTTCTATCTCGTCTATTTTTCCTGCTGGATTATTAATTGTAGAATTGATTTCGCCGGAACAAGGATAATTTGCAATCATCTCTTCAACAAGTTCGCTAAGTGCTTTACCTTCTTCAGACATAAGCTGCATGATTAGTAAGAAAGGAATCATACCGCTGTCTGAATAAGCATTATCTCTAAAGTAATGATGGGCGGACATTTCCCCGCCATAGATTGAATTTACTTCGCGCATTTTTTGTTTAATAAATGCGTGTCCGCTTTTAGACTGCACAGCAATTCCCTTACTCTGATTTACAACGTCAATTGTGTTCCAAATTAGTCGAGGATCGTGAACAATTCTTTCTCCAGGAAACTTCTTAAGTATAGATTTAGCGAGTAATCCTACAATATAATATCCCTCGATAAAGCTTCCTTTTTCATCAAAGAAAAAACATCTATCATAATCACCATCCCAGGCAACACCAAGATTTGCATTGTTTTTAAGCACTGCATCAATTGTTAATTTTCTATTTTCAAT
>JAVHOU010000067.1:0-4395 GCA_036170275.1 Ignavibacteriaceae bacterium | reverse complement strand
TATTCTTCTTTACCTAAAAGAGGAAAATCAGTACATAAATATACTACAGGAAAAGTTTTATCAATTGCGGGATCATATAAATATCCCGGAGCCGCAGTGTTAACATCTCAATCAGCTTTAGTTGCAGGTGCGGGCGCATCTATTCTTGCAATTCCAGAAAGTTCAAAAAAACTTATCCACAAAGAATTACTTGAGGTTGTAGTTGAATCTTATGGAAATGAAAAAACAAAATATTTTGATGTTGAAGCTTTAAACACTCTTCAACAAAAAATTAAATGGGCAGATGTTGTAGCGATAGGTCCTGGATTGGGCAGGGAAGTCGAAACCGTAAAAACTGTTAAGAATTTTTTAGTGAAAAGAAATTTTAAATATGCTGTAATTGATGCTGATGCCTTGTTCGCATTGGATGATAGATTTCTAAAAAAAGTAAACCTTAAAAATTGTATTCTAACCCCGCATCTTGGAGAATTTTCTCAAATGATTGGTGTAGAATGTAAATTGATTGGAAAAGATATTTTGAGCTACGGAAAAGATTTTGCAACAAAGCATGAATGTATTTTGGTACTTAAAGGTGCGCCAACAATAATTTTTAATTCGAATGGAGAGGCATTTATCAATACAACAGGTAATAGCGGCATGGCAAAGTTTGGAACTGGTGATGTACTTACAGGAATAATTGCGGGATTATTATCACAAAATAAAAATCCGGAAGCAGCCGCAATTGCCGGAGTTTATTCCCATAGTTTATCAGCGGACTTACTTTTATCTCAAAAGCCAATCTCAAATTACCTTGCCTCGGACATAATGAATAACTATCCTTACGCTATAAAATTTTTAGAGGAAAGTATTGTATAGTTATCTAGAAAGAAATCGCACCTACATAATTCATTTGCCTTTGATTCTATATTGGATAGTGTTATTTAGCCTTACTTCGTTACCTTCAAATATATCATTGGACATAAATGTTAGTGATAAAATAGAACATTTTGGTGCCTATGGATTATTAAGTTTCCTTTTATATTCAAATCTATATTTCCAAACAAAATATCAACTACTAAATAAATATCCGGCTATCTTTACTTTACTTTTTGCGGCTCTTTACGGAATGGTAGATGAATTACATCAATTATTTGTTCCGGGTAGATCAGCCGATGTTCGTGACTGGTTAGCGGATTTTTTGGGTTCTGTGTTAGCTGTTTTGATAGCGAAATTTATTTTGGAAAAGCTAAAGCAAATTGAAATAAATAAGTCAGATAATTTCTAAAGCATATTAAAATTAGCTTGTGGGAAATTTTAATAAAAGTTTGACACACACATTATTATTCCAATTTTAATTATCCAACAAAAAGACACTCCTATTTATAATTAATTTTAGTATTTTTTGATTAAACTATTTAGACTGTAATTACAAAATAAAATCATTGAAATTGTGAAAAAGAATAATAGAATAGGATTTAAGTTTCTTCCTTTGTTATTTATTCTAATTATCATATTGAATTTGGTATTTCTATATTTTGTTAAGTACCGAAATCAAAATTTAAGTCTTAATGATTTTAATCTCTGGAATTTTGGCAATTCAGCAAATCTTCTTTTTGCCGTTATAATAATACTTGGAATTATTATTGCTTATTTTAAAAAAGCAATGTCATTCGATTCTAAATTATTCATCAGCTTTTTCATAATAAATCAAATACTTCTTATCCTATCTTATATTTCAACCGTTGTAGCGTTGCCATTCAAAGATTTTTATTATCTGGGGCAAAACGGGAATAGACTATTTATCGCAGTACTTTTCACTTTATATAATTTTTCATACTTCAATATATTTTTTTTAATATGGTTAAATATCTTGAAGATCAAAGATATTATCGTACTTCGCGCATTATTTAATTCAGTTTTGTTGATGCTGATAATTTTAATTTTTGCCTTTATCTTCATCACGAAAAAAGAATCAGGGTTTAAGGACAAGATAATTACTAAGGACCCAAAAAATATTGGGGTTGTGTTAGGTGCAGCAGTTTGGTCCCATAACAAACCAAGCCCATCTCTTTCAGCAAGAGTAGATAAAGCAGTTTTACTATATGAAGGTAAAACAATTTTCAAAATTTATTTGACCGGCAGTAATGCTCCCGGAGAGTTAGCAGAATCTGAAGTGGCTTTAAACTATATACATTCATTGGGCAAAGATATTCCCGATGTTTTTATTGAAAAAGAAACAACCTCGACAAATGAACAAGTTGCATTTATCAAAAAAAAATTATTATCTCATAAAACAAATATTGTAATAGTTATTTCCGATGGTTATCATTTAGTAAGGGTTTTAGAAATAAGCCGATTTCATAATATAAAAATTCAAGTTGTACCATCAGATTTAATTCCGGGATTTGAAAAAGCTGTATATAATGATTTGAGGGAAGCATTAGCTTTAACTGTATTTTGGTTTTTTGCGATCTAAAGTTTGACTGAACACTAAGGAGAAAAAGATGTCCGCTGTTTTTAAGAGAAGAATTGTAAGAGAAAAAGTTTTACAGATTCTTTATGCCTATGAAATGAATAATGAAAATTTAATGGCTCTTACTCAAAGTATTCTTGGGGATGTTAAAGAAGAGAATGATAAAAAATTTGGCGAAGATCTTGTAAATGCTGTTCTTATTCATAAAAAAGAACTTGATGAAAAGATTAAGGATAGAATTGACAATTGGGAAATTAATAGAGTTGCACTGATCGATAAAATATTACTGCGCATTGCCATTTGTGAGCTGCTTTTTTTCCCTGACATTCCACCGAAAGTATCAATTAACGAAGCTATCGAAATAGCCAAAGAGTTTAGTACTGCAGGAAGTGGGAAATTTATTAATGGAATACTTGACGCTATTCTATCAGAGGAAAAAACTTCCGGGCTAAATAAAACCGGCAGGGGATTAGTGGATGAAACGATTTCAAAGCCGCATCACAAAAACGATTGATGAACAGTAAAAAAAAAATATTTATCTGGTCACTATTTGATTTTGCAAACACTTCTTTTTCAGTAATTATCGTTACTGTTATTTACTCAAAATATTTTTCCAATTACGTAACCGATGGAAGAAAATGGATGTGGGGTTTAGCCGTAAGTCTTTCAATGATACTTGCCGCTATTCTCAGTCCGCCGCTTGGTGCAATTGCTGATGTTTCCAGAAATCGTAAAAGATTTCTTATGATATTTACATTACTTTCAGTGGTTTGTACCGCACTTATGTTTTTTGTTCAAAAGGGAGATGTGTTTTTAGGATTTATTCTTTTTGTTTTTGCAAACTTGGGATTTGAGGCTGGTCTAGTTTTTTATGATGCTTTTTTACCAAACATTACTGAAAAGAAAAATTTTGGAAGAGTGTCTGGTTACGGATTTGCAATGGGTTATGTTGGTGCACTTGTAGTGCTTTTAATAGTAATGGTATTGCTGCCGTCACAATCGTCACCTGAATATTATTTTTATGTAAGGTTATCTTTTGTTGTAGCTGCTTCATTCTTTTTATTCTTTTCGATTCCATTATTCCTTTTTATAAGCGAACCCAAAATCAGTGAGCCTCTTAAAAAAAATCTTGTACAAAAAGGAATCTCAGAAAGCATAAATACTTTTAAATCAATATTTATTCGGGGCAATTATCCTTCAATCAAGCGTTTTCTAATTTCATTTTTTCTTTACAATGATGGAATACTCACGATTATTGCATTTGCATCTATATTTGCTGCTAATGCTCTTAGAATGACAGATGAACAAGTGATACTTTTCTTCGTGGTTGTTCAAAGCACCGCTGTTGCAGGTTCATTTATATTCGGGATAATTTCGGATCATATAGGCCCTCAAAAAACTATTACAATTACACTATGTATTTGGATTGCTGTAATAATTGGGACTTACTTTGTAAGCACTATTCTTGAATTTTATATTATCGGATTGCTTGCCGGAATGTCAATTGGTTCTTCACAATCCACCAGCAGAAGTTTGATGGCTCTGCTTACTCCAAAGGATAGAGAAGCGGAATTTTTTGGATTTTATGATGGACTGTTTGGGAAATCATCCGCCGTTGTTGGACCACTTTTTTATGGTATAATTTCAGATTTGTCAAATGAAAGATTTGCTGCTCTTTCAGTAGGGGTTTTCTTCATTGCCGGACTGATAATTTTACAAAAAGTAAAAGTACCAGAATTTGAAATATTAAAGAAGAATAGAAATTAGTTTTTAAAGAGACTTCTGAAAAATTCAAAAGGTCATTCCCGTGGAAACGGGAATCCAGTGAATATAAAATAGATTCCCGCCTGCCTTGCCGTCAGAGTGTGTTGCAGAAGTCAAATCGTTATCATTTCGACCGGAGGGAGAAATCTTTTCGTGGTATAATTGAAAGATTTCTCAGT
>JAVHOU010000066.1:2106-4411 GCA_036170275.1 Ignavibacteriaceae bacterium | reverse complement strand
TGATAAATTTGCTATCAAAATTAATTAAAGATTTCCTTGACAATCGAAGAATTATCAAAAATTAACAGGATCCTTATTATCCGGCTTAGTTCGCTTGGTGACATTTTACTTGTTACTCCATTTATTTGCTCTCTAAAAAATCAGTTTCCATCTGTTAAAATTGATATGATTGTTAGAGAAGAATATTCAGATGCAATTAATCTAAATCCTAATTTATATCAAAAATTTTATTATAACAGAAATGATGAAGAGAATAAAAGTCTGATCACGAAACTTTTGAAAGAAAATTATAATCTTATTATTGATCTGCAAAACAATTTGCGTTCAAAAAATATTACCTCATCTTTAGGTATCAAAACATTAAGATTTAAAAAGGAAAGTTGGCGGAAATTTTTACTTGTTAACTTTAAAATCAACAAACTGAAAGACGCGCCTCAGATACCGGTTAGATACGCAGCAACAATTAAAAATTTCAAATTAGATGATAAGGGAATTGAGTTATTCACGGACAAACCATTCTCAAAAATAATTTCTGATAAAAATAATTTAATTGGACTTTGCCCCGGCGCCAGACATTTTACGAAACGCTGGCCAAAAGAATATTTCATAGAACTTGGTAAACTTTTATTTAATGCTGGATATCAGATAGTTTTATTTGGCGGTAAAATAGATAAGGAATTGTGCGCTGAAATTGCTGCAGAAATTCCTACCGCCATTGATCTTTCCAATGATGATGGCTTGCTTCAGACATTATCAGATATGAAAAGGTGTTTGGTTGTAGTTTGTAATGATTCCGGGTTAATGCACGTTGCCTCAGCTACTGGTACAAAATTAATTGCAATTTTTGGATCAACAGTAAAAGAGTTTGGATTTACCCCTTACAATTGCCAAAATTTAATTTTAGAAAACAATTCACTAAGTTGCAGACCGTGTTCACACATAGGTAAAGATCATTGCCCCAAAAAACATTTTGATTGTATGAGATTAATTAAACCTGAGTCCGTTTTTGAAAAAGTAATATCATTTAGTTCCAACTGATGAAAATTATCTGGAAGATATTTTACAGCTATTTAATTTTGCCCATTCTTTACGTGGCTTTAAGATTCGGAGGTTTATTTAATAAAAAAATTCGTGCCGGCATAGATGGACGAAAACGTGTTTATGAAAATTTAATTTTAAGCGCAACGTCAATAAACAAAAAGAAAAAGTTAGTCTGGTTTCATTCATCTTCGCTTGGTGAGTTTGAACAAGCCAAGCCGATAATTGAAAAACTGAAGAAGGAGAAAGATGTAAACGTAATGATTACTTTTTTTTCACCTTCCGGTTTTGAAAATTCAAAAAAATATCCTCACGCTGATCTTATTGCTTACATTCCATTTGATACTAAAATGAATGCAAAAAAATTTATCACTATCGCAAATCCTTCTCTTTCAGTTATTATGCGATATGATATTTGGCCTAATATGATTGATTCTCTAAACCGATTACATATTCCAATTTTTTTAGTAGATGCAACATTAAGAAGTTCTTCTCCACGTAAATATCCTTTTCTAAGATCTTTTCACAAAAATTTATTTGGGCAATTAACACGCATACTAACCGTATCTGAATATGATGCAAATGAATTTAAGTCCTTTGGATTTAATGGGGAAAAAATTAAAGCAGTTGGAGATACCCGTTTTGATAGAGTTTATCAGCGCAGTGTTTCTGCCAAAGAGAAGAAGTTAATTAATGAAGAGTATCTGAAAGATAAAAAAATTTTTGTAGCAGGCAGCACGTGGGAACAGGATGAAGAAATAATTTTACCTGTTTTTTTAAAGTTAAGTTCTATAAATAAAACTGCTTTAATGATAATCGCACCTCATGAACCGACATTATTACACCTTGAAAAGATTGAAAATGAATTTGCAGGTAAACTAAGTACAATTAGATTTTCACATTTAAATAATTATTCCGGTGAAAGAGTGATTATTGTAGATCCAATTGGAATTCTTCTTACTCTTTATACTTACGCTCACGTAGCATATGTTGGTGGAAGTTTTAAACAAAACATACACAATGTATTGGAAGCTGCTGTCTATGGTATTCCCGTTATGTTTGGACCCAAAATCGAGAATTCACAAGAAGCACAAAAGTTATCTGAAATTGGCGGCGGAATATTAATAAATAATAAAAAAGAAGCTTATAAAAATTTAAGAAGTCTGTTTGATAATGAAGATTTGCGTGTTAGGTTAGGTAAAATTTCATACAATTATGTACGATCAAATACCGGTGCCACAGAAAAAATATTACAAGAAATCTACAA
>JAVHOU010000066.1:0-2006 GCA_036170275.1 Ignavibacteriaceae bacterium | reverse complement strand
ATTATGTACGATCAAATACCGGTGCCACAGAAAAAATATTACAAGAAATCTACAAAGCGTTATAAATCATAAGACATATCTTTCCTTTAAAATATTAAGATGATGTCTTTCATGTCCGGCAGTCATAAACATTAACGCTAAAACTGTGACCTCATTTTCACTTGCGATGCCTCTGTTTTGCAAAACGGAATGATCGAAGCTGCGGAACAGTAAAATTGTGGATTCCCTTACTAATCTGTATTCATAGGTTAAATCATATAGTGGACGATCATTAAATTTTCCATTGAAAACATATTGATCTTGATCAAATCCCGATAAAGGTTTTTTTTCACCTCGCGCAATAGCAAGGGCACGATAACAAAAGATTCTTTCTGTATCCATTAGATGCCCAACTACTTCTTTAATAGTCCACTTTCCTTCTGCATATCGGTAACTTCCTTTACTTTGTGGAAATGAATTCAAAACAGTTTGAGCATAAAGATTATTATCCGCAAGAATTTTAAGAATATCATCACCCTTAACCAAGTCTATATATTTCTGATAATATTCGCCATAGTCACCTTTAGCAGGTCGCATAATACCTCCCGAAATATTTTATTTAATTAATTATTTCCAAATCGCAGTTTCAAAAACTCCCTCAGAATTAGCTATTGCTCTAAACATACTTGGCGTATTAAAAATCATCTCATAATTTCCGTCTTTATCTAAAGCAATAATACCGCCGCTTCCTTCAGGCAATCTTTTATAAATCATTTCTTCACAAGCTTGTTTAAGAGTATAACCTTTGTACTCCATCAGAGCGGAGATATTAAAAGCCACAGTATTTCGTATAAACAATTCACCGATTCCAGTTGCAGAAACACCGCAGGTTTTATTGTTTGCATAAGTACCGGCATTAATCAAAGGTGAATCACCAACTCTTCCCGGCATTTTGTTTTGTCTTCCACCGGTTGAAGTGCCGGCTGTTATGTTTCCGTATTGATCCAATGCAACACAGCCAACAGTTTCACCTTGCTGTTGTTTGATATTTGATTTCAGCCATTTCTGATATCCAGTTGAATCATGAAAATATGAGTTTGGGACTATATCAACTCCCAATTGAATTCCCAAATCATCAGCACCCTTTCCTGCAAAGAGTACGTAGGGAGTTTTTTCCATCACTAATCTTGCAAGAGAAATTGGATGTTTAATAATTGTTACACCGGCAACCGCTCCACAGGAAAGATCTTTCCCTTGCATTATCGAAGCATCAAGTTCGTGCTTCCCTTCTGAAGTGAACACAGCGCCTTTTCCTGAATTGAATAAAATATTATTTTCAAAGTAATTAATTACTTTCTCAACTGCATCTAAACTTGTTCCGCCATTTGCTAATATTGATTTACCGATATTTAAAGCTTCAGCAAGTGAATTGGTATACTGCTTCTTTAAAGTATCAGGTGATTCTTTTGCAAAGTATCCTGCGCCGCCATGAATTACAATTGTGTATTTTCCATTCTTCTCTTGTGCAAATAAATCTTGAATATTTACAATACTGAAAAGAAGGGCAAGAAATGTTATTGTTATGATATGATTGATTTTTAAGTTCAAGACAAGTTCCTCTTTAATAAATTACAAATCAAGTGCTATTAAAATTAAATAAATTTTCTTCAATTAATTTTTGAGATATTTATTAACTCACGTTATGTACAAAACAAATTTTTGTCCAAAATTCGTAAAACAGACTAAAGAGAATGCTGCAAACCTGTCACTGGTGTCATTTCGACCGAAGGGAGAAATCTTCTACGCAGCGAAAGACAAAGATTTCTCACTCGAAGACTTGTTCGAAATGACAAACATTTAATTCTTCAATTGAAGCTGGGTTCTGTTCTGCAATTTCAATAATTATTCAACAACCATTGCGAGACATAAATTATAAAACCATTCATAAAATTAATTGATTGGTGATGAGAACAATTTTAATCCAACAATTCCAATTATGATTAATAAAATAAAAAAGATTCTGATAA
>JAVHOU010000065.1:0-4411 GCA_036170275.1 Ignavibacteriaceae bacterium | reverse complement strand
GATCAGGTTGATGTACTGCGAAAGAAAAATATTCCCGCTGCATTTATTAATTCAACATTATCCAAACAAGAAAAAGGAAAAAGGCTAAAACAATTTGTTGATGGAAAAATAAAGCTGCTTTATGTAACGCCGGAAAAATTCCGCAAACCAGATTTTGTTGAACAAATAAAAAAAGTAAAAATAGATTTGTTAGCTGTTGATGAAGCTCATTGTATTTCGGAATGGGGACATGATTTCCGCCCTGATTATTCTCGCATTGGCGAGTTTCGAGAGATGTTGGGCAATCCATTAACCATTGCTTTAACAGCAACCGCGACACACAATGTGCAGCAAGATATCATAAAAAAACTTCACCTTGATGAAAAGGAAATAAAAATATTTCATCAGGGAATTAAGAGACCAAATCTTCGACTTGAAACCGTTGATGTTTTTGATGATAAAGAAAAATTAAAAGAAATAATTTCAACATTAGAAAAATATGATGGATGCGGAATAATTTATTTTTCACTGATCAAAACATTGGAAAGATTTAGTGAGGTTCTTGGTGACAAAGGATTTAAACACGGTGTTTATCACGGGAAGTTAGAAAACAGACAACGCAAAAATATGCAACGCTATTTTCTCAACGGAAAACAAAAACTTATCCTTGCAACAAATGCTTTTGGAATGGGAATAGATAAAGCAGATATACGATTTGTAATTCACGTTGAAGTTCCTTCGTCTATCGAATCATACTATCAGGAAATTGGGCGTGCAGGTAGAGATGGAAAAGATTCATTGTGTCTTCTTCTTTACAATCAGGAAGATCTTTACACGCAAATAGAGTTTATAAAATGGTCTAATCCCGATGCAAACTTTTATTCTGCTTTGTATGATATTTTACAACGAGAAACTGGAATTATTAATTCCAGCGGAGTGGATTATATCCGAGAACAAATAAGTTTTAAAAACAAAAATGATTTCAGGGTTGAAACAGCGTTGGCAATGCTTGATCGTTATGGTGTTACAGAAGGCGAAGTTGAAAAACAAAATCTTGCAATCGTAAATGAACTTCCTGAAATTTTACAGGATGAAGAACATCTTAAAGAAAAACTTTTAAACGACAACAAAAAACTTCTCTCCGTGGTTAATTATTTTAGAGGCGTAAATTGCAGACGGGTTTTTATTTCAGATTATTTTGGGTTTCCAGGTGAAAACCCTTGCGGTAATTGTGATAACTGTACAATTAACAAAGTTGTAAAAAGCAGCTACCGAAGTAGCTAAAAATTAAATTTGAAAACGCAATTGGGCTAAACTTCAATGGTTATGAAGCTAAGACAATGAGTAATGTAGAATATGTTTTTAATTTTTCCTGTCTCACCCTAAATGGCACACGGACGATACGGATTAAGAGGATCAGAAGAATTTGAATTTGCCTTGTGCCTTTTTTATTTGAAGTATAAAATTATCTCATCAACATAAATTTTAACTTTATTAAGAATCGGGTTTTTTGTTGAGATCATTTTATCTCCTACAATTTGATTCCACTCGTTCTCAAAAAGGTTTTTATAATCGTAGTAAAGTTTTATTGAATAGCAATCGTTCTCAAGTTTTCCATTTTCAAATGAAGCGTAGCCGCCGTAATCCCAATCAAAACCGGAAAACATAAAATGCTTTCCGTTAAGTTTAACTAACTCTTTTAACTCTGTACCAATTTTAATGCCGTTATCAATTTCCCAAACCGAGTTGTCCCCATGAATCTCAATCCAATCCGGGTTCTTAAAATTAACGGTGTCCTTCCATTTAATAAAAAAGGAAGATGGTGTATCTTTAAAAAATACAGATCCAATAACTCGCTCTGATTCTTCATCATATAATCTTTCAACCCTCTTAATATTTTTGCTGCCTACAATTTTTATTAAATCACTTTCGGAGGTATTAGAATTAAGGATGCTGTTACCAGAACAGGGTGTTAATATAAAATCACTTTGGGGCTGGGAATATGCTGACTGAGCGAACATAAAAACAAAAAATAAAAAAAGGTTTTTCAATTTTGTTCCTCCATTATAAACTCGAGAGTTAAACTGGGATAGTGCTGGATAAGTAATAATCATAATTAAAATTATTCGCCTTTTTATGCTTTCATCGATAAAAAGTTTTACAATAATTGTTTTTTATCAAACTCACAAAAAACATATACCACTTAACTTAATAAGATTTTTTGATAAGATGCGAATAAATTCCATTCCTTTCCTTTTTAAAATTTTGAGTTTTGCCGTTTCTTCTGATTTATTTTTTTGTTTGTTTCCATTTATTAAGAAATGTCATGAATTTATCTTTGTCGTAATCCTTATCTTTTTCTAGTTCACCAGTGTTTTGAGAGTGTAAAAGCTTTCCATCTTTATCTAACACAAAAAAGTGGGGATAACCGGCAACTTGCGGATATTGTGATAAAAATTTTTCGTTTTTGTTTTCTTTGCTGTAATTAATTTTAAGAACAACAAAATTTTCATCCATCAAGGACTTTATGTCTTTGTTGTTTTCAATAAAGGCATCTATACGGTGACACCAAATGCACCACTCGCCGCCAACATCTAAGATTATTCTTTTGTTTGTAGATTGTGCAAGATCAACGGCTGCTTTAAGATCTGCGTCCGGATTCCTTGTTGGATCAAATACTGGAAGAGTCTTTTCGGTTTGTGCCATTGATGAAAATGTTAAAAGAAAAATAACAGATAGAAAAAGTAATGATTTCATATTATTCCTAAATTAATTAAAAATATTTTTTCTAAAACTCTAATAATAATTAAGCCTTGATTTTATTTTTTGCAATTTTATGGCGAACAAATTCAATTATTCCTGGAAGAATTGATATAAATATTATTACAAGAATTACTAATGAAAAATTGTTTTTTACAATTTGAAGGTTTCCAAAAAAGTATCCGCCGTAAACAAATAAAGCACACCACAAAACGGCACCAATAATATTAAACAAAATAAATTTTGCGTATGTCATCGTTCCAATACCCGCAACAAATGGTGCAAAAGTTCTAATGATAGGTATAAATCGTGCAATAATAATTGTTTTACCTCCATACTTTTCATAGAACTGATGAGTCTTTTCTAAATGCTCTTTTTTCAAAAACCGAATATTCTTCTCAAATATTTTTAGACCGAAATAATTACCAATCCAATAATTTACCGTGTCCCCTAAAATTGCAGCTACACTTAACAAGATAAAAAGTAAATGAATGTTAAAAGAACCTATTGCAGCAAAAGTTCCAGCGGCAAAAAGCAGAGAGTCTCCCGGCAAAAAGGGAGTAAAAACAAAACCTGTTTCTGCAAAAATTACTCCAAATAAAATTGCATATGTAAGTGCACCGTACTGAGTTATTATTTCGTACAAGTGTTTATCAAGATGCAGAAATAGATCTACCAAATAGTTTATAAATTCCAAAAAATCCCTTCTAAATAATTAATAAGTCACCTTACGCAGAAAATAGAAAGAGAACCCTAATTGTCATTCTGAACTTGTTTCAGAATCTGCTTTCCCTGAGAATTTTAGATGCTGAAATGAATTCAGCATGACAACTGCGTAAGGTGACTTAATAATTAGGGGTATGATTCTTCATTATTAAGAATCAACCGATTTTAGAAACTTTTTATGTAAAAAATAATGACTTAATTGTAAAGTCTCCCTATAATAATTATCTAATACCTGTAAATAAGGTACAAAATTAAGAAAGTTTTGCGGAAATAAAGCGTCATTTATAGAAAATACACCGGTATAATGTTTGCTATAACTACAAAGTTGCCACAAGATTATATTGTTATAAATAAATTATTCACAAAACAAGGAGAATAAAATGAAAAAACTGACATCTTACTTTGCACTGATCATGTTCGTAACAACACTAACCTTTGCGCAAGTAAATACAAATTATGATGGACCCAAACCCGAAGTTAGAGAAGGGTCAAAATCATTTGTATTCCGGTACACCCCGTTCCAAGGTAATTTTGATCCCGCATTTGTTGGTTCGGCATCTGAGTATCCAGAAAGCATCGTCGATTTATATGGCGCTGGGTTTAGATATTTTGTTACCAACCAAATTGCTGTTGGGCTTGGATTGAATTTCGGAACCGGGTCCTCAACACAGGAGTTTGCAAATGGAGATAAAGAACATTTATCCGCCACATCATTTGGTGTTTCAGTTGATGGAAATTACCACTTCAAAGCTCTTTATAGCGTTTCTCCTTATGTAGGAGTCAACTTAAACTTTGCAAGTGTTTCATCAACCCTGGAACAAACCACTGATAATGTTACAGATAAAACAGAATACACCGGTTCTGGATTTGGAGCTGGTGTTAATTTCGGTTTTGATTGGTATTTTACAGAAGGCTTATCTCTTGGCGGCAAATATACTCTTGGGTT
>JAVHOU010000064.1:0-4536 GCA_036170275.1 Ignavibacteriaceae bacterium | reverse complement strand
TTGTTACTAATCCACCGATTTTAGCTTTTTCAAAAATTTCATTGATGACTGGAATGAATTGTTCTATTTTTTCAAATTTATCCACAATCTCAACAATTAAAGGAAGATCTTCTGAAAGAGTTAATAATTTTGATGTATGAATTTTACTATTTGCACCAAATCCCATAATACCTTTAATCACGGTTGCTCCGGCAAGTCCTGCGCCTCTGGCTTTAAGAACTATCTCCTCGTAAACAGGTTTGCCATTATATCTATCGCTTTCACCGATGAATATTCTGAGAAGTTTTGCTTCGCTGTTAGTTTGCATATATCAACCTACAAGTTTTGAGATTAAGTACGCTAAATAAATTCCGACTAAACATAAAACTACATTTAACAGAACATTATAAATTGCAAGACCAAATTCCGAATCGCGAAAAAGGTTTAATGTTTCATAAGAGAATGTTGAGAATGTTGTAAAGCCACCGCAAAACCCAACTGTAAGAAATAATCTAAAATCATTTCCTATTAATTCTTTTTCGTTAAGATAGAACATAATAATGCCCAGTATAAACGACCCGACAACATTTACTAATAAAGTACCATAAGGAAATATTACAGAAATGTTTCTTTGTATATAACTCGAAATTCCGAAACGAAGTGCACCGCCAATTGCGGCTCCTGCTGATACAAGAATATAATTTAACATTGTTTAATTTTTTTTACTGAAAGATAAAATTATTCAGACAATCAGCAAAATTATTTTAACAAATTCATTTTCCCGCTTTTTATTTTATCTCCAACTTTTATGTTGTAAAAATAAACTCCGCTTGATACATTTTGCCCATTCTGATTCTTCCCTTCCCACTTCACAACATATTTTCCGGCTGCAAGTTGTTCATTTACTAATGTAGTAATTAATCTTCCCTGCACATCAAATATTTTTAGTTCGGTATTTTCATTAGCAAGATCGTAAGGAATAGTAAAAACAATTAATGTAGATGGATTGAACGGATTTGGGTAATTAGCAATTATTATTTCAGATTGCGGAATAAATGTATTATTTGGATTACCATCTACAGAAGTAATTAACGATGGACCGTTTCCTCTTGAGTTTCCAATTGAATCAGCTAAATAAATATTTACCCAATCCGGTCTTAATGCAGATTGTAAATATTGATTATTCCATTCAGCATCTGTTAGTCGTAAAAAATTACTTGTCGTATATTCATAATAACTCATAACAGGACCGATAAAGGCTGTTTGAACACCATCATTCCAGGGAGCTACAAATACTCCAAGATTTATTGGGCCAGTCCCTGTGTGTTTAACCCAGCCAAGCTTATCGCCATAACAATCAGTTGGTACTGTGTGCATATCTGCAATCAAAGGATTACTATCCATAAGTCCGGGGTTCGTTCCAAAATTACCTAATAAACCATCATCGTTATAAAACAATCTTGGATACCAACCTCTGTAAGGTGTTGATCCAGAACCGCCGCTTGCATCCCAATAAATCATATTCTTTAGAAAAGTAATTTCAGCGGAAGTTAATATTTCCTGATTTAATTCTTTTGATGAAATTATCATAAGTGTATCTGAAACATTTTGCAGTGTAGTGAAATAATAAATCATTCCATCTTTTTTCCAAGGTTCTGAAAAAGTGATGGTTTGAATTTTATTTTTAGCAGTGATTGCAAATTCTTTTAAACTTTGATAGAACTCTGGGAAAGGTTCAACATAACTATATGGATATGAGCAGGTTGATCCACCAGTATAAGATTGTTTCGCGTACAACAAATTATCGTGCCTTAGCTCCGCCCACGAAGCAAGTTGTGTATTCATTTTTTCCTGCCAGAATGCGGCGCTCTGCATAAATCCTGGTAGATTAGATCTATCTTCCGGTGGATTCAACTTCTTAATCATATATAACCAATTGGAATAAAAATTTGCCGACCAAAAATCATTATCATAAGAATCAATAAGATAACGCAATGCAGCAAGATTTGTTGAGTAATGATATAGATTCAATTCTTCTTTCAGTAATTGAGCGGAAGCTGAATTGCCTAATGAAAACAGAACATCCAACAATGAAGGTAATAATCTGCAAATTTTTTCATCGTGGTATTTTATTCGATCATACACAACAGAACCAGTTACATAAGAATCAATTACAAATCGCTGTCCAAATAATAGAAATGCGGAAGCGGGCACTATGCTGTCAGGATCTAATGGATCACTAATTAATATTTGGGATAAAATCAGTTGATTTGCAAAACTTTGATTTTTAAGACTATCCTGAAATTCAACAAACTTTACACTATCCAATAGTTCATTAGCCCCGGTAAAATTAATTGCACTTTTTAAGAAAGTAAGATTATCCAGAGTTACATTATCCTGATCACCTACAAATATTTTAATTGTACTTTCAACCTCTTCATAATCTGGGTAGGAATTCGTTACATCAATTAATTCTTTGACTAAATAAGAATCAATTGTCTGTCTTTTAACATCATCAATTGATGCAGGACATCCTACAGTTCCTCTGGGAGAGCCTAAATAAAGTTCAGTTCTGCCTAACCACATCATCACTTTAAAATATTTTGGTAAATCAGTTGGAGGATATGTATCTGGACCTTCATCATAATGACCACGCGGTTTAAATTGGCTCCAATCTACAAATCGGCAATGATCGGAAAATAAGCTGATAGTATCTGCTTGTAAATTTTTTATATAATTAAGAATTGTATCAACTTTTGAAGTGTTATCAGAATAATATGGATTAACATTCAATTCAAATAATTTTAAAGGTACAGTAAGATAAACATCAACATCCTTTAACATTTTTTGCATTGCGGGATTTGATCCATATTTAGTAGAAAGTATATTTTGATTTGAATGAAGTGTCTGCAAAAGTAGTTTCACTTTTTCAATTAAAATACCAAGTTCTACATCTTTTAAAATTCTATCATAAGATATATGAAAAGCATGAAGGATAGCATCCGTAGAAACGAAAACAGGCATGTCGCGTTGGAATATTTCAAGAAATGCTTCACCAAAAGATATTTTTTTCATTCGTTCTGAAACGACAAATCCGTGCTGTTTTAAAAGTGATATTTCAGAATCAGTTAATCCATACTTAACTGAAATAGAATCAAAATATCTTACATCACTAAGTGATAAATTCAAATCAGAAATAAAAGTTCCGGCAGGATGTAACTGCAATAACTGATCCGTTTCCATATTCTGATTATTTGTTAGGAATTGCTTATACGCATTTATATCAAAGTTTGACTGAGGATTTATTTCCGGAGAGATAATCAGAAGTAAAACGGCGAATAATAGTGTTGTTATCTTTTTCATTTCGCTCACCAATTTTTTTCAAAAGTAAGTAAAATAAAAGAAAATAGCTATTAACAATCAGCAAATAAAAAATCCCGCCAAAATAATTTCTTAACGGGATTAAGTGACCCCAAGGGGATTTTGCCATAGGCATTCCTTCGGAAGAACCCCTGAATAACTCTCTAAACTTTGTTCAAAAAAAAATCTCGATAAAATATTACCGAGACTTTTTGTGGCCCCATGTGGATTTTGCCATAGGCATTCCTTCGGAAGAACCCCTGAATAACTCTCTAAACCTTGTCAAAAAAAAATCTCGATAAAAATATTACCGATACTTTTTGTGACCCCAAGGGGATTTGAACCCCTGTTACAGCCGTGAAAGGGCTATGTCCTAACCACTAGACGATAGGGCCGATATCAATTAAAAATTAAAAAAAGTTAAAAATGAAAATTTTTAATTTGTAATTTTTCATTTTTAATTAAGATTTGGGTGAGCGATGGGAGTTGAACCCATGACCCCCAGGGCCACAACCTGGTGCTCTAACCAACTGAGCTACGCCCACCATCTAATGAACAAAATATTTGTACGCCCGAGTGGACTCGAACCACTAACCCTCAGCTTAGAAGGCTGATGCTCTATCCAATTGAGCTACGGGCGCTCGTAAAACACAAAATTTAAATGAACATCTAATCATTCAGTCGGGGCGGCAGGATTCTCACATAGTGATGGCTCCGCCAGAACCACTAACCCTCAACTTAGAAGGCTGATGCTCTATCCAATTGAGTCACGGACAACTTTAACAAAATTTTTGTACGCCCGAGTGGACTCTCCCATAGGGATGGCTTTGCCAGAACCACTAACCCTCAGCTTAGAAGGCTGATGCTCTATCCAATTGAGCTACGGGCGCTCGTAAAACACAAAATTTAAATGAACATCTAATCATTCAGTCGGAGCGGCAGGATTCTCACATTGTGATGGCTTCGCCAGAACCTGCGACCTTCCCGACTGAATCGGGATGAAACTTCAAAATATCAAATCAGTTTAAGTCGGGGCGGCAGGATTCTCACATAGTGATGGCTCCGCCAGAACCTGCGACCTTCCCGATCGAATCGGGATGCGACTTCAAAATATCAAATCAGTTTAAGTCGGGGCGGCAGGATTCGAACCTGCGACCTCCTGCTCCCAAAGCAGGCGCGATAACCGGACTACGCTAC
>JAVHOU010000063.1:17247-20296 GCA_036170275.1 Ignavibacteriaceae bacterium | reverse complement strand
CCTATAAATTATTAGAATACGATGAATCTCTTTCTGCAGGTGACCAGGAAAGTGGCAACCTTTTAATACAAGGCGATAACCTTCACGCACTTAAAGCACTTTTACCTTACTACGCTGGCAAAATAAAATGTGTTTATATAGATCCTCCATATAATACCGGTAATGAAGGTTGGCAATATAATGACAATGTTAATGCACCGGAAATAAAGGAATGGTTATTTAAAACGGTTGGGGCTGAAGGTGAAGATCTTTCACGCCACGATAAATGGCTTTGTATGATGTATCCTCGCCTGCAGTTATTAAAAAAATTACTCAGTCAGGATGGTGTAATTTTTATTAGCACTGATGAAAACGAACAAGCAAATCTAAAGTTGCTGATGGATGAAATATTTGGTCACTCAAATTTTATTGAACAACTGGTATGGAATAAACGAGTACCTAAAAACGATAAATTTATTGGTAATATTCACGAATATATTTTACTCTATGTCAAAAATAAAAGCTATGAACATCGCTTCATACAAAGTAAAGAAGGTATTCCTGAGATTAATGAGCTTGTACAAGAACTCAGACGTAAAAAAATCCCTATTCCTGATGCCGAGATAGAAATTAAGAAGTTGTATAAAAAGAATAATTATGATAGAGGTATAACTCTTTATAATTCACTTGATCAAGATTATAGACTTTGGGGTAAGATCAATGTCAGTTGGCCGAATGGTCAAACATTTGGTCCAAGATACGATGTATTACATCCCAGGACATTAAAACCTTGTAAAGTCCCAGAACGTGGCTGGCGTTGGACAAAAGATACATTCGATTCCTTACTTGATTATGATAATATTTTGGAATTACACGATGGTAGTTTTCGTTGTGGTAGTATATGGTTTGCTGAAAATGAAAAGACACAACCAAGTTCAATAAAATATTTAGATGAAGTTTCTGACTTTTTATTAAGATCTATAATCAGCACTAAGAGCGAAGGTGCAGTCTCATTAAAAAATCTTTCAGATGTTCGCTTTGATTATCCCAAACCAATTGATCTAATTCACTTATTAATTGATTCTATTGATAAAAAAAATGGTCTCTTTTTAGATTCATTTGCTGGTAGTGGAACAACTGCCCAAGCGGTATTAGAATCCAATTTGAATGATGGTGGCAATCGTAAATTTATTTTAGTTGAATTAGAAGAAGACATAGCTAAAGATGTAACGGCTGAAAGATTAAAAAGAGTTATTAATGGTTATCCAATAAAGAAATCAAACGATACTATAGAACAAATAGAAGGTCTTGGCAGTGGATTTAGATATTGTAAACTTAGCGATTCATTGTTTGATCGATATGGTAATGTTAGAGAAAGTGTAAAGTTTAATGAACTTGCTCGACACATATTCTTTTCAGAAACTGGTAATCCAATTTCAGAAAAAGCTAAACTAAATACTCCCAAAATTGGTACGTATAAAGGCACTGCATACTATTTACTTTTTAATGGCATCCTTGGCGATAAGACTGTTAACGGTGGTAATGTTCTTACAAGTAAGATTTTAGAAAAATTACAAAAGCATAATGGTCCTAAAATAATATTTGGTGAAGCTAATCGTTTAGGATCAGATAGATTGAAAAAAGAAAATATCATCTTCAAACAAATCCCTTATGAAATTAAGACTAGTTAAAAATAGGGTAGCAAAATGAAAAAAGAATTAATTGCAGAACTCTTTGAGAAATTTGAAAATGCCTGTTATTTATACAATAATATTGAATGTTGGCGTGCAAGAGATCTTCAGGTTATTCTTAATTATTCAAAATGGGATAATTTTCTAAATGTTATCGAAAAAGCTAAAAATGCTTGCTTAAACGCTGGCGGGGTTGTTCAAGACCATTTTGCCGATATCGGGAAAATGGTTGATCTTGGAAGCAGTGCCCAAAGAAAAATTGATGATATTGCACTTACAAGATATGCTTGTTATTTAATTGCACAAAACGGTGATTCATCAAAAAATGAAATTGCTTTTGCACAAACATATTTTGCAGTACAAACCCGCCGCCAGGAAATTATAGAAAAACGGTTGCTTGATGTGGCACGTGTTTCTGCTCGCGATAAACTTTCTAAATCCGAAAAGAAACTATCCGGGCTTATTTATGAAAGAGGAGTTGATGAAAAAGGTTTTGCTATAATTCGTTCAAAAGGTGATGAAGCACTTTTCGGTGGTTTTAATACTCAAATGATGAAAAGAAAACTTAATGTACCGGATGGAAGACCGCTTGCTGATTTCTTACCAACCCTAACAATAAAAGCAAAAGATTTTGCTACTGAATTAACAAGTCATAATGTAATTGAAAAAGATTTAAAGGGTTACAACCAGATTTCAGATGAGCATGTTGAGAATAATCGAGCTGTAAGAAAAATTCTTAATGAACGCGGTGTTGAACCAGAAAAACTTCCACCAGCAGAAGATGTTAAAAAAATACAACGCAAATTAGAAAGTGATGAACGCAACGTTGTAAAGCAAGTAAAAAAACTTAAGAAACCAAAATCAAAAGATTGAAATAATGCTTAAGAAATATCAAATCGAATCTTTAAAAGCACTTTCAAAATTTCTTCATAAATGTGCCGTTTATAAAGATGTCAAAAGAGCGTATTCTGAATCAACTCTTGAAGAGTTTAAACACGAAGGTATTTATAACGATGCAGGTTTTACTAATATTCCTTATGTCTGTTTACGGCTTCCAACAGGTGGCGGTAAAACATTTTTAGCGGCTCATTCAATTCCACTCGCTTGTAAAGAATTATTAGCGCGTGATTTTTCACTTGTTATCTGGTTAGTTCCAAGTAACGCAATTTTGGAACAGACTTATAACTGTTTACAGGATAATACCCACCCATATCGTCAGGCACTTAATGATTATTTTAATGGCAGTGTAGAAGTCCTTAAAATTGAAAATGCTCGTAGTATTTCTAAAGGTCAGCTTCAATCTAATACTGTTATTGTTATTTCAACTTTTGCATCCTGGCGTGTTGATAAAACTGAAGGCAGAAAAGTTTATGAAGAAA
>JAVHOU010000063.1:0-17147 GCA_036170275.1 Ignavibacteriaceae bacterium | reverse complement strand
ACTTTTGCATCCTGGCGTGTTGATAAAACTGAAGGCAGAAAAGTTTATGAAGAAAACGGCAGCCTTACATCTCACTTTGAAAATTTAAGATCAGAACAAAAAGATAAACTTGAAAAGTTTAAGGATTCAAATCTTGTAATTCCTTCGCTCGCAAATGTTGTATATCTAAATAATCCAATCTTTATAATAGATGAGGCACATAACGCACGTACAGAGCTTACTTTTGAAGTTCTTAAAAGATTAAACCCAAGTTGTCTAATTGAGTTTACCGCTACTCCAAAAACGAAAGGCAAAGATAAAAGTAATGTTCTGTATTCTGTATCAGCAGCAGAACTAAAAAATGAAGATATGATTAAAATGCCAATTGAACTCCTTACAACAGAGGATTGGCAGACAACTGTTTCTGATGCAATAAAAAAACAAAAGGAATTAGAATTAATTGCGACAGAAGAAGAAAAACTATCTCTGGAGTACATTCGTCCAATAGTTTTATTACAGGCTCAGCATGATAGCCAGGTCGAAAGCACAATAAATGTTAATGAAGTCAAAAATTTTTTACTAAACACATTAAAAATTCCAGATGAACAAATTGCAATTGCAACAGGTACTGAAAGAGGCATTGAGAATAAAGATTTGTTATCTCCTGTTGAACCAATCAGATATATTATAACTAAACAAGCTCTTAAAGAGGGATGGGATTGTCCTTTTGCTTACGTCTTTTGCTCAGTCGCAAAAGTGAATTCAAGTAAAGATGTAGAACAGTTACTTGGTCGTGTTTTAAGAATGCCAAATGTAAAACGTAAACAAAATGAAATGCTTAATCGTGCTTATGCTTTCGTTTCTTCAAATAATTTTTTTGTTACCGCAAATAATCTTCAGGATTCTTTAATTGAATCTGGATTTACTTCAGTTGAAGCTTCTGAATTAATAGATATTAATCCTAAGCAATTAACTTTTGGAAATTATTTTGGCAATGTAACTGTTACACTTTCGTCATCATTTGATGATTCAAAACTTTCAGAGCAATTAAAAAATAAAATTGTATTCATTTCTCAGGATAATTCTCTAATTCTTAAAGATGTAGTTACAGAAACAGAGCAGACAGAAATTCTCTCACTAATAAAATCTGCAAAAGATAAAGAAGTAGTTGAAAAGACTTTTCAGGATTTAAGACAATTTACTCAAAGGGTTCAATCGCCATCAAAAAAAGGTATTAAGTTTTCTGTACCACAATTGTTATTTGATTTTGAAGGTGAATGGCGTCCATTTGATGAAGAAGTTTTATTGCTGGCTGATTGGAATCTTGCTAAGTGCGATGCAACCTTTACAGAATCGGAACTACCGATAAAAGTAGATGCTGGTACAAAAGGTCTTATTGATGTTGATTTTAATGGTGATACTTATTTGTATAAACCAGAAATCATTCAGGAAGAATTAACCTCTTTGATCTTTTCAAGTACTATAGATAAACAAGGTGTTATAAATTGGCTTGTTAAAGAATGTCGCAACCAGTCAATACCATATTCTCAAACCATAATATTTATTACAAATTGTATTGAATATTTAATGGCTTCTCGCGGACTGTCAGTCGAACAATTGTTTTTCGTAAAGTTTAGATTAAGAGATGCTATCCGTAACAAAATAAAATTCCATTTCGCATTTGCAAAAAAACTGGGATTCCAAACTCTTTTATTCAGTCAACCCAATGTCGTCAAAGAAAAAATCAGCAGATTTTCTATTGGTCAGGATTTTGAATTTCCCGATTCATATTTTCCGATAAATGATTACTCAGGTAACATTCTTTATTCCAAACACTTTTATGATCGCTTAGGAGAAATGAATAATGAAGAAGCCGAATGCGCATTAAACATTGATATGGAAAAGAATGTAGAATTTTGGATAAGAAATATCGAACGTCAGGAGTTTCATTCATTTTGGTTACAGACATCTACTGATAAATTCTATCCTGATTTTATAGTAAAACTTAAAAATGGAATTATAGTAATAATTGAGTACAAAGGTGAAGATCGATACAGCAATGATGATTCAAAAGAAAAAAGACAAATCGGTGATTTCTATGCTGGTATAAGTGAAAACAAATGTCGCTTCATTATGCTAAAGGGCAAGGATTGGAAATCTTTAAATGCTATACTTAACACAAGGACTACCAAATATGGAAAAGAATGAAACTAATTATCATCCTCTTGCGTGTACAGTTGATGAAATGGATAAAGTCATAGTAGTACATTACGTTTTCACTGAAGAAGAACTCGACTTCATCATTAATAACGGATATAAAATACCGTATGAGTAAAGAATCGGAGGAGGATTGATATGTGGGATTATTTAATCGCGCTTCTCATTGGCGCTGCTATTCCATTAATAACACTTTGGTTACAGAGCAAAGAAAAGAAATAATACTTTGAATTAGAACGCAAAGAAAAACTTAAATTAGTTGCAATTGAAAAAAGATAAGAAGCTCATCAGCAAGCATTAAAGCAATGGTCAATTCTCCAATCAGTTATTCATAAAAAGGATGGTGAAGAAAAAACAAAAATTATTGAAGGGAAATGTTAGAGCTATGGTAAAAAAAGTAAAAAAGATAAAAGAAGGTTTCAACGAAATATTACTTACACTACGCCAAGTGGAAAATTAAATATACAAATTTATTTGCAAAACGAAACGGTATGGCTTACTCAACAAAAAATAGACTATTGCTTAGAGCTGAACAAAGTGTGGTAATAATTATTTTTTGTTGAGAAAATAATTCATCAATTGGGTTGTTAGAAAAAAATCTAAAGAAAAAACTTAAATATGAAAACTAATTTTAATTTCAATAGACCAACTGGGTTTAACCGTAATGAAGAAAAATTCTTAATGCCATTAATACTTGAATTAGAGAAACTAATAAAAAATACACAAACCAAATATTTATATAACACAATAAAGTTACCAAGCAATCAAAGACGTACCCTGGCGGCGCTAATCATAGAACTTGCCGAAGATTTACATAATAATATTGGACTTTGGGATAGTGTTGAGTATTACAATAAGCAATTGTTTAATACGCCTCTTCCTCTTTTTGTAGAAAGAGAAAATGAGATAACAGAAATGTTCGATATAAACAGAATAAAATATTTTATTTACACTATTTTTTTTGAGTTTAATGAAGAATTAATAATAGCCCCTTCCCACAATGATCTAAATTTTTTGGCACAAAAGGTATCTTCATTTTTAACAGAAAAATTTAAGGACATTCCAAGGTTATCGGGTGTAAAAGAATTTCTCTCGCTTCCTAACAACTTTGGCTGGGAGGTAAAGCAAAAATTGTTTTGGCTTGGAACAAGTTCATATTTATTTAGGACAAGTTTTCACAGATTTATAATTGAAACGAATAAAGGGAAAATGGAAATTCCAGCAATAGACGATTTTCTTTGTCAGGAAACTACAATATGGTCTGGGTTAGGGGTGATAGACATCTTAGCTAAAGCTCTTGACTTACCCGAAAAAAGGGCGAATGATTTACGAAACTGGTATGAAAGGTATGTTTCTTACTACCGCGTTATCTCAACATCTGAAATTACTATTACTTTAGAAAATATAATTAATAAAATAAAGTATGTTGTCCGTTCGGATCGTGAGATTATTGAAGCATTCAAAATTGGGGATATATATTTAGGCGGACTTGTCCCTTATGGTGATTTTTGGTACTGGTCCGGGGCACAGTATTGTTTGGCAGATGTAAAGCAAGAGGTTCTGGAGAAATTAAAGAATGAATTTATTAAGATCTCGTCGCTCATAGTTTACCGTTACGATAAAAAACTTTTAGATAAAGCAATAGCAAGTTTGAAGTTACAACATCTAGAATTTTTAAATTATTTTGGTAGTGATTTAATAACATTTAAGGATGCGCTTTCGATGGCTGCTGCGTTGCAAAAGAAGGAAAGAGAAAGGTATGAGGCTATGCCTTCAAAAGAATTAGAAGCACACATGAAAAAGCATGGATTAGAAAATCCGTTCCCAAGAATGGATTTATCTAAGGAATTATTAGAATCAGAAAATGGGGTAGCTGTACATTTTAATTCTGATGAAGGGATTGAAATGATGTTTCATTTTAGCGATCTATCAAGTGGATTAAAAAAAGCGGGGAAAAGTTTAACTGAAGATGAACATGAAGCAATTAGAAACTTTATTACTTCTGAGTCGATTAGTCCAAATTTTGTAAGGAAGTTGGTTGGTCAGTATGGAACTAAATCAATTAACAACTCCTTTTTAATAAATCCGGAAATGAGAATTTTGGATTACTTATTACATAGATATAAAGGAAAATATTTTAGAAATAAATATCCAAACCTAAGCCTGGTGGTTGATTAACGCGGTTTCTTTTTCAATCCTTTTATCAATGAAGGCTATAATTCCAAATCCAGAATTTTCCTTAAGACATTTTTGTAAAAGAATTTTGTAACGTTTTTCAAAGATGTGCAATGGATATTTTGAACCGGGAAAAACAATTAAGTTTAATGGGAATATTGGAATAATGTGCATCTTACCTTTTAAACCATCATCAAACTTTTAATACGATAAACCAAAATTTTAACAGGAATAATGGAATAGAGGAGTAATGGAATAAACTAATTCCAGTATTCCATCACTCCATTATTCCTTAAAGGCTTTAAGCTTTTGAAAAAAGTTCGTTAACTTTATCCCAGTTCACAACATTCCACCAGTTTTCAATATAATCCGGTCTTCTGTTTTGATACTTGAGATAATAAGCATGCTCCCAAACATCCAATCCTAAAATTGGCGTACCTTTTACTTCAGCAACATCCATTAACGGATTATCCTGGTTTGGTGTTGATGAGACAACTAATTTTCCGTTTTGAACAAGTAACCAAGCCCAACCTGAACCAAATCTTGTTGCAGCCGCTGTACTAAATTTTGTTTTAAATTCATCAAATGAATTGAAATTAGAATTGATAGCATCGGCAACTTTTCCTGTTGGTTTTCCGCCGCCGTTTTGTTTCATTACAGTCCAGAATAACGAATGATTCCAGTGACCGCCGCCATTATTTCTAACAGCAACCGGAGCTTTTGAAATCGTTGCGAATAATTCTTCCAATGATTTTCCTTCCAGAGCGGTACCTTCTACAGCTTTGTTAAGATTTGTAACATATGCATTATGATGCTTATCATGATGAATTTCCATAGTCATCTTATCAATGTATGGTTCCAATGCATCAAAAGCATAGGGCAGTTGGGGCAATTCAAATTTTGCCATTTTATTTGTACTCCTTAAATGATTAGTGAATTTATATAATTGATTATCAACTTTTCCAAGAACTGACGCAGCAGGTATTGCACCTAAAGCGTATATAAATTTTCTTCTTTGCATATTATTTTATCCTTTCAAATTAAACACTGAATGATTCACCGCAGCCGCAGCTTTTAGTAGCGTTTGGATTATTGAAAATAAACCCTTTACCGTTCAATCCATTTGAATAATCTAGCTGTGTGCCAGCTAAATAAAATAGACTTTTTCCATCAACGAATAATTTTACTCCACTATTTTCAATAACAGTATCACCATCTCTTGTCGAAGGATCAAATCCAAGTGTATAAGTTAAACCTGAACATCCACCACCTTTAACACCGATTCTTAATCCAAATCCTGATGGTACTTTATTTTCATCCATTATTTTTTTTATTTCACTTACTGCTTTATCTGTGATAGTTATTTCGGAATCTATTTGAATATTTGTCATATAATCTCCTTGAAAAAAAATTAATTAAAAGAAAAAGGATCGCCCGGCTTTGAAGTTACAAACTCGGGATAATTTAACTTGCATACTTGGCTGCTGATTTTGATAAAAATCTTCTTGCTTATATAATAATCACATAAAAGCTTAGAAAGTTCCTCAATATCTCTCCATGTCATTTGAATTGTTTTTTTTTCTAAATATCCTTTTAGTCCATATTGAAAATCTCTAAAGAAGAAATTAGAATTGTGGAAAATAGGAAATTTTGCTTTAAGATAATTCAGAAATATCCGATTATCCTTCTGAAGATCACTAAAAAGTGTAGTAATTTTTTTATTAGTCATGATTAACCAACTGTGTTTAAGTGAATGATAATTTTTTTTTATTTAAAGTTCTAATTTTTTGAACAGCTTCTATAATCTCATTAGAAGCATACTCGATTTCATCCTTTGTGTTGAATCTTCCAATCCCGAATCGTACCGAAGAGAAGGCTTCCTCATCACTAAGTCCCAATGCTTTTAATATTCGGCTTGGTTTACTGCTTCCTGATGAGCAAGCAGAAGAATTTGAAAATGCTAAATCTCTTAACTCCAACATTAATTTGTTTGTGCTTACTCCTTCAATGTGTACGTTAAGATTATTTGGTAATCGTTGTTTTAAACTTCCGTTAATTAAAACTCCATCAATGTTAGATACAAGATTATTGTACAAAAGATCCCTTAGCGATGATGTATGATTAAAATCTTTTCCCAATTCAGCGTTGCATATTTCAATAGCTTTGCCAAATCCCACGATAGCAGGCACGTTTAACGTACCAGGTCGTATTCCGTTTTCCTGTCCACCGCCAAAAATTCTTTGTGATAATTTGATATTTGGTTTTCTATTTCTAATGAATAATCCGCCGATGCCTTTAGGTCCATAAATTTTATGAGCTGTGAAAGAAATAAAATCAACATTTAATTCATTTAAATCAAACTTTATTTTGCCGATTGCTTGAGTCGCATCAATGTGAAAAAGAATGTTTGTACTTTTACAAAAATCACCAATTGTTTTAATATCATTGATGGTTCCAATTTCATTATTTGCATAAATAATTGAGACAAGAAGCGTTCTATTATCTATTGAGTTAATCAATTGTTCAGGATCGATTAAACCTAGTTTATTAACAGGTGCAAACTTAATTTCAAATCCTTTTTTGCTAAGATAATTTAAAGAATCAAATGAAGCGCTATGTTCTATATTTGAAGAAATGATATTTGTATTAGGCAAAATATTAGATTCAGCTATACCAAAGTGCACAATATTAATGGATTCAGTAGCGCCGCTTGTAAAATAAATTTCTTTTGAATCAGCATTTAAAAACCTGGCAATTATTTCTCTTGAATTTTCAACGGCACTTTTTGCAATCCAACCGAATGAATGATCACTTGATGCATTTCCGAATCTATCCTGATAATAGGGAAGCATAGATTCTAAAACTCTGGGATCAACCGGAGTAGTGGAATTGTTATCTAAATATATAAATGATTTTTTAACCATCAGATAATTTGCGATAGTTTTGTTTCTATAAAAACTTTATCAATTTTTTTTTGAACTTCTATTAATGGATCTCTTATTTTACAGCAATCAATAATGCTGCAACTATTTTTATCAGCTTCATTATTCAGGCAATCTGTAATTTTAAAATCGGGTTCAACAGCTTGAATTAATTCTATTAAAGAAATTTCAATTGGATTTTTCCTTAAAGAGTAGCCACCTTTTGAACCTTGATAAGAAATTGCGATTTCACTTTTTGTTAAGCTTTGCAATACTTTGGATACTAATTCATAAGAAATTTTATAACTTTCAGATATTTCCTTTGCTGTCACAAAACTGCCATGGTTCTTTAAAGCCATATATTTTGCAGCCATAAGGGCGTATTCTGATTTTTTTGATAATTTTAACATAAATAAGACTAAATTAGTCTGGTATTAACTTATAGAATACATATTTTAATTGCAATAGCAGTTTCTTTCTACAAACCTAAAATCTGAATGGAAGCTTTTGCAAGATTTACAAGTGGTGAGAAGTAAACACCAAAGATTAATATTGGTGCAAGTAAAACAAGTATAATGATAAAGTTAAAAGCAGAAATTTTAATCTCAACGCGTTTATCAGTTTTAGTTAAGAATAAAGCTTTTAGTACCCGGATATAATAATAGAGTGACACTACAGTATTTAGCAATGCAATAATAGCAACTGTAATCATCTTTGCATCCACAAGTGCAATAAATAAATATAATTTTCCAATGAAACCTGCAGTAGGTGGTAATCCGGTTAATGATATAAGAAATATAGCAAGTGCTGTTCCCAAAAAAGGAATTGAATATCCCAACCCTTTATAATCATCAAGGCTTTCAGAATTTATTTCATTTGCAATCAGCATCACAATAAAGAATGCACCAAGATTCATAAAAAGATAAATTGAGAAGTAAATCATTACCGCCATTAAACCCTGATCTGATAAAACTGCAACACCAAGCATTAAATAACCAGCGTGGGCAATACTTGAATATGCGAGTAGTCGTTTAAGATTATCTTGCCATAACGCAGCAAAGTTACCAAACGTCATTGTTATGATTGAGAAAAGAACAAGTAGTGTTCGCCAATCAACATAATTAATTAACTGCCAGTATCCGTTTGTACTTAAACTTTGTGCAAAAGTAACTTTTATAAATCTAATCAATAAAGCAAATCCAGCCGCTTTACTTGCAACAGAAAGAAATGCAGTAATTGAGATAGGAGCGCCTTCATAAACGTCAGGAGTCCAAAAATGAAAAGGTACGATAGAAATTTTAAATCCAATTCCGGCAAATATCATTATTACGGCAATCAGGAAGGTGATATCGCTAGCGTTAGAAAATTTAAGTAATGAATTTATTTCAAATAAGTTTGTGCTGCCAGTGATACCATATAGAATGGAAATTCCAAACAACATTATTCCTGAAGAAGTGGAACCATAAATAACATATTTTAATGACGCTTCACTATTCCTTACAGAGTTTTTAACAAACCCAGCTAAGACATAAGATGATAGTGAAAGAAGTTCCAGCGATAAATATATAAGAATTAAATCGTTAGCCGAAACGAGAAAAAACATTCCAATTACCATTCCGAAAATTAGAGCATAATATTCACCCTGCCTATCGGAGCATGATTGAACTTCTTTTGAAGAGACAGAAAATAGAACAACGAAAAGTGTTGCAATAAGAATTAGTACTTTAAAAAATGACGAGAAACCATCGATTGAAAGAAATGAGATATTTCCTGAAGTGGAAAATGCTGACCTTGAAGTTCCAAATTCAAAAACAACAAATATGAAAGTGATTATTAATCCAATAATTGATAACACTGGCAGAAACTTTTTACTCCTGCTAAAAATGAGATCAAAAATTACCAGAGCAACCAGTGTTAATGCGAGAATTATCTCAGGATATATCGCCTGAAGATTTCCAAATAAATTATTTAATATCAATGTAATCACTTTTAGAAATAAAAATTAAAACGAATGAATTGAACTATAAAAAACCTGAGCATCATTAATTAATTTTACCATGTGGTTAACTGATGCGTTCATCAGATTAAGCATTGGTGAAGGGTAAACACCCAAAAATATTACTATAAGAGTCAGCGGCACGAGCATAAAATATTCACGAGCAGTTAAATCAGTTAACTCTTTCCACTTATCATTAAGCTGACCGAGGTAAACTCTTTGAAGAGTCCAAAGCATGTAAGCTGCGCCCAGTAAAATTCCAAGTGTAGAAATGATCGCTAATATTCTGGTAGTTTGTGAACCAAATCCACCAAGGAATACTAAGGCTTCAGAGATAAATCCGCTTAAGCCCGGAAGACCAATTGCGGCAAAGAAGGCGACGCTAACAAATCCGGTATAAATAGGCATTTGTTTTCCTAATCCGCCAAATGCATCCAGATCCCTCGTATGTGCACGATCATAAACTACTCCAACTATAAGGAAGAGCATGGCTGTGATGGTACCGTGATTGAACATTTGTAATACTGCGCCTGAAATTCCCATTGTATTTAATGCCGACATACCAAGCAATACATAACCCATGTGCGAGATTGAAGAATATGCGATTAGCTTTTTAAAATCTTTCTGAGCCATAGCACAAAAAGCACCGTAAATAATATTTATCATTCCGAAGAGAGCGATAAACCAACTTAATTGATATGTAAGTTCAGGAAAGATAGGGTAGGATACTCTAAGAATTCCGTAAGTACCCATCTTTAGTAAAACTCCTGCAAGTATAACACTTATCGCTGTTGGCGCTTCAACGTGTGCATCCGGCAACCAGGTATGAAATGGGAACATCGGTATTTTAATGGCAAAGCCAACAAATAATCCAATGTAAGCTATAAACCTTAAGTTGTTTGGATTTAGTGGTGATAATATTCCAGTTGCAGTATAATTATTTGGATTCATTAACTCGAGTAGATTGAAAGTAAAAACTTTAGATCCGTTTGCAAGCGTTTCCATTGAACTGAAGTACAATCCAATCATTACTAACAGAATAAAAATACTTCCGAACAAAGTATATAGGAAAAATTTTATTGCAGCATATTCTCTTCTTGGTCCGCCCCAAATTCCAATTAAAAAGTACATTGGAAGAAGCATAAGTTCCCAGAAAATATAAAATAGGAAGAAGTCTAGTGCCACAAACACGCCCATCATACCTGTATCAAGAAGCAAGAACATTGCAAAATATCCTTTAAGAGATTTATCAATACTCCAGGATGAAATGGTTGCAATGAAAGTTACTATAGCAGTTAAGAGAACAAGCGGAGTGCTTAAACCATCCACTCCCATAAAATAATCTATCTTAATATTTCCTATCCAGGAGAATCCGGGGATATTAATCCACGTAAATTTTTCCACAAACTGAAATGAATTGGCATCGTTAATTCCACCTGCGGAATAATTATAATTCATCAATAGAATTATTGATAAAACGAGTTGCAATCCTGTAATCACAAGAGTGGTAACTTTTATTGATAACTCTTGCCTCTTGGGCAGGATTAAAACAATTACCATTCCTAGTATTGGAAGGAATGTTAAGAACGAAAGAATTGGAAAATTATTCATAGTACTGATACCTGTTTTTCAAACTTTAAGCTTTAAATAAAAAGAGCAAAATTATTATCGAAAAAATTACGAGTACCAGGTAAGTTTGCACTTTACCTGTTTGGATTCTTCTGAAAATCAAACCAACAAAACCACTTATGTAAGCTGTTAGATTTACTAATCCATCAACTACAACTCTATCAAACGCGCCAACGAAAAATGCAAACTTTCTGGTAAGTTCTGCTAAACCATTAACAATACCGTCAATTACTTTAAAATCAAACCAGCCTAACACTCTGCTTAATCCAAAAGTACCGGCAACAAAAGTTTTCTGATAAAATTCATCGATGTACCATTTATTCAGAGAGAAATTATAAAGTGGTTTGATTGAGTTTGCCAGTTTTTCAACATCAACTTTTTTCCATTGATAGAATACAAAAGCAGTTAACATTCCAGCGACTGCAACAAATAATGATAAGAACATTGCAGGATAGTGCGCTGAATGCATTGCTTCTGTGTAAACTTCAGAATAAGTAATTTCTGTAGTAGAAGAATTATGTTCCTTCACTTCTTCCGATTTCATAAAATTAAAACGTGTTTCATTTGGTGCAGAAAGTGTTGGCGAATTAATCCACTTATTGAAAAACCAACCTTGATCAGCATTTAAAGGATTTGGAGTGTACCAAATAAAAACAGAAAGCATAGCAAGAACTGTTAATGGCATAGCCATAACAAATGGAGATTCGTGAGCATGTTCATATTTATGAAGATCTTTTGGTTCACCATGAAATGTTATGATAATCAATCTGAACATATAAAACGCAGTAAGCAAAGCAACTAAAAATCCTACAACTGCAAAAATCCAATAACCGGTAAGTGATCCAAATGCAAATGTTCCGGCAAGAATTCCATCTTTACTTAAAAATCCTGATGTAAGCGGGATACCTGAAATTGCAAGTGATGAAATTAAAAACGTAGCATAAGTTAATGGAAGTTTCTTCCTCAGCCCGCCCATATTTCTGATATCTTGTTCGTGGTGCATAGCCTGTATAACTGATCCTGAACCAAGGAACAAACAAGCTTTAAAGAATGCATGAGTTACAAGATGAAAGAATGCGAATTTGTATGCTCCAACACCCAACGCCATCACCATATAACCAAGCTGGGATACTGTAGAATAAGCTAATACTTTTTTAATATCATTTTGAGTTAGAGCTATTGTTGCTGGAATAAATGCTGACAACATTCCAATTATTGCAACGAACATCATTGCGTCTGCAGTTAGCAATCCAAATATTCTAATCGTTAAATATACACCTGCTGCAACCATTGTGGCTGCATGGATTAATGCACTAACAGGAGTTGGACCTTCCATCGCATCCGGCAGCCAAACGTGAAGAGGGAATTGAGCTGATTTACCAATCGCACCCATAAAGAGTAAAATACCGGTTATTGTTAACCAGAAATTTGAATTAAAGGGAAGTTTACCGGCAGCGATAGAACTAAATATTTGTTCAAAGGAAAAAGTATTATATGTTAAATATAAAATTAAGATTCCCGCAAACATTCCAATATCACCAACTCTATTTACAATAAAAGCTTTCTTGCCCGCATCAGATGCAGATTTTTTCTCAAACCAAAATCCTATTAAAAGATAGGATGATAATCCAACCAATTCCCAGAAAATATACATCATTAAAATGTTGTGTGTTAAAACGATGCCATTCATTGAGAAGGTGAAAATTCCAAGGTAAGCAAAATACCTGTTATATCTTTCATCACCTTTCATATAAGCGATTGAGAAGTAATGCACCAGGGCGCTAATAAGCGATACAACAAATAGCATCAACACTGTGATGTTATCTATAAGAAATCCAAGTTTGATGGAGATAGTGTCACTTAATCTGAACCATTGAATTTCGGTAATAATTTTATTATCAACAAAATATGAAAGCTTACCAAAAGCGACTGCTATTGAGGCAATAAGTGTAACAGAAATAATTAATATCTCGAACAGATAGATTGATTTTATTTTTTTACCAAGCAAAAGAGTGACGATAAATCCAAGCAAAGGAAGAAATAAAATTGCAAGAGAAATATTTATGATTCCGTTTTCTGTCATTTGTTATTCTTTCAAACTATCCACTTCATCCACATTAACTGTTGCTAAGGTTTTATAGATATTTAATACTATAGCCAATGCTATTGCTGCTTCGGCAGCGGCAAGCACAATTACAAACAAAGCAAATAAATGTCCCTGCAATCCGAAGTTTCCATATCGAGAAAATGCGATGAAATTAATATTTGCTGCATTTAGAATCAGTTCAACTCCCATTAATACCATAATTGCATTTTTGCGTGTAACGATTCCATAAATTCCCATCGAAAAAAGGAAAGTGCTTACAACAAGAAAATGATTTAATCCAACTTCTAACATAGTTTACTTTCTCGCTATTGATGCTGCACCAATAAGTGCGATAAGAAGAATAATTCCTAATAATTCAAATATGAGTGCGTAATCCTGAATTAACATAGAACCAAGAAGTGCAGTAGTATAAACCGGAGCTTCGTTTGGTAATACTTTCCAATTGGAATTGATCATTGCTGCAAGTAATAATCCTGAAAATAATCCTACTCCAATTGTAGCAGGTAAGATATTTACCGTTCCGGATTTAATTTCAACCTGAGTGATTTTATTTGTCAGCATCACACCAAAGAGAAGTAATATCAAAATGCCGCCAACGTAAACAATAAGTTGAACAACAGCTACAAAATCAGCTCCGAGTAAAACATAGATTCCTGCTACTCCAAAAAATGTAAACAATAAAAAGAAAGCAGAATAAACTACGTTTCTATTTGTAACTACTAAAAAAGCAGAAATCAAAGTGATTGCAGCAAACAAATAAAATATTACATCGTATAAATTCAATTTACTTTTCCTCTTGCGGATCTTTTTTTATTTCCGGTTTTGGTGCTGAAGCAGCTTTTAATTTTTCAGCTTCTTTTTCTGCAGTAAATTTTGCAAAGTTATCTCTCTTTTGCTGACGTTCTTCCTGAGTAAGAGTGGAAAAATCATACAACAGATTTTCTCTTGTCAGTTCGGAAAACTCATAAACGTCTGTCATATAAATACATTCAGTCGGGCAGGGGAACACACATAATTGGCAGTAACAGCATTTAGCAAAATCAATTGTAAATGTTGGAATCCAAAGAGCTTTCTTTTTTCCGTTAGATGTTTTACCAAGATCTTCACCGGGCAAAGATTTTACAGTTTCTATATGTATGCAGCTTACAGGGCAGGCACGTGAGCATTGGTCACAGCCGATACAATCATCCATATTAACATAAAGTCTATTACGTTCCCGCTCCGGCAGCACAGGTTTAATAGTTGGATATTGGATAGTAACTGACGGAACGAAGAGATGTTTAAAAGTAATCTTCATTCCAATGAAAATTGTTAAAAGTGCTGTATAAATATTTCCGAAATATTCTTTCATTATAAAAGTGCAATCAATCCGATTATTATAAGATTAACAAAAGCGATGGGAATTAAATATTTCCAGCTTGTGGTCATTAATTGATCAACTCTTAATCTCGGTAACGTCCATCTTAACCACATCTGAACAAAAACAAAAAATACTCCTTTTAATGTAAACCAACTGAATTGTTCTATTGGAATTAACCAGGGCAAGCCAAAGAGTTTTCCTAAGTAGCCGATAGGGGATTGATATCCTCCCAAGAATAGTGCAACTACAATTGCAGAAACTGCAAACATATTTGCGTACTCAGACAGGAAAAACATTGCGAACTTCATTCCGGAATATTCTGTATGATAGCCAGAAACAAGTTCTGATTCGGCTTCAGGAATATCAAATGGCGTTCTATTTACTTCTGCCAGCGTACTGATATAAATAATTAAAAAACCAATCATCATAAATGGAATTAATAAAAATTTGGTTAGACTTGTACCAGGTCCGCCAAATATAAACCAATTCCAAAAGTAACCGGTTTGCATTTCACTCAATGTATGCAAATTCATTGTGCTGGTAATCATTACAATGCTTAAAACAACAAGAATAGTTGGGATCTCATAACTAATAATCTGAGCAACAGATCTCATCGAACCAAGTAAAGAATATTTATTGTTGGATGACCAGCCAGCCATTAAAATACCAGCAACTGATAATCCTGTAATTGCAACAATATAAAAAATTCCTAAATCTATATTTGATCCGAGGAAATAGCTGCTGAATGGTATTACAGCAAAGGCAGCGTATGAGCCTGTAAATACAATTATCGGTGCAAGATTGAATAAAAGTTTATCGTTGTCTTTTGCTACAATATCTTCTTTTTGAATAAGCTTTAAAATATCTGCAATAGTTTGAATCCAGCCGTGCCAACCTGTACGCATTGGTCCAAGTCTATCTTGCATATGAGCGGAAACTTTTCTTTCAAGATAAACTGCAAATAATGCAAAAGGCAAAATAAAAAGGAACAATGGAAGTAAACTTGAGATTACACCCGAAATTATTTCACTGCCGGTTATTTTATAAAAGAAATCATACATCATCTGTCAATCTCTCCTAAAACAATATCTATACTTCCCAAGATTGCCACTACATCAGCAACCATATAGCCTTTACAAAGTTCATTAAGTACCTGCATACTTACAAATGATGGAGCTCTAACTTTAACTCGATAAGGACTTGTTGATCCATCACTTATTATAAAATATCCAAGTTCTCCTCTGGGATTTTCAACTCTGCCATATACGTGACCAACTGGCGGTTTAATTCTTTTTGGAATAGCTGCAGTAACATCACCTTCCGGTAACTGATCTAAAGCTTGTTCAATTATCTTGCAGCTTTCTTCCATTTCAAGAACACGAACAAAGTAACGATCCCAGCTATCACCAACGGTACCATTCCTACCATCACCAACAGGAATATCATAATTAAATTTATTATAAACGGAATATGGATCTTCTTTTCTTATATCCCACTTCATTCCCGATCCTCTTAGGTTTGGACCGCTAACTCCATAATTAATCGCAGTTTCAATCGGAAGAATACCTACGTTAGCTGTACGATCAATAAAAATTCTATTGTAACTAAGCAGCTCATTAACTTCTTTTAGTGTCGGGCGAAATTCTTTTATAAATTCTTTGGTTTTTCTTACAAAATCGGGATGAATATCATGTGATAAACCGCCAACCCATATATAATTATATAATAGTCTAGCGCCGCAAGTTATTTCAAAAAGATGCAGTATTTTTTCACGATCTCTAAAACAATAAAGGAAAGGAGTGAATGCACCAATATCAGCGCCATAAGTTCCAAGGGCAACAAGGTGAGAAGCAATCCTCTGAAGCTCTGCCATTATTACTCGAATGTATTCGACTCTTTCAGGAACTTGAATTCCCAAAAGTTTTTCCATTGTTACAACATATCCAAATTCATTGCCCATTGATGCAAGGTAATCCATACGATCTGTATAAGGAACTATCTGAGGATAAGTCATTGCTTCACAATGCTTTTCAAAACAGCGATGCAAGTAACCAATATGGGGGATTACATTTGTAACTATTTCACCTTCAAGAGTTAATTCGAGTCTAAGCACACCGTGGGTTGACGGATGCTGAGGACCCATATTTAATACCATTTCTTCTGTTCTAACTGCCATAATTTTGGTGACCTAGTATGGAACTTTCATACCCTGATAAAATTCAGGATTTTCATAATCTTTTCTTAATGGATAACCCGCTTCCCAATCATAAGGCATTAAAATTCTTCTAAGATCGGGATGATTGATAAATTTAATACCGAACATATCATAAGCTTCACGCTCGTGCCAATTTGCACCTTGCCAAATTTCAACAACGGAAGGAACTTCAGGGTTATCGCGATTAGTTGAAACTTTTAGTGCTATTTTATGTTTTAGTTTTGTGGATTCAAGATGATAATAAACACTGATAGTTCCGCCTTGCATTTTATTATTTCCTGAATCATTTACAACTTTCTGTCCGTTGTAATCATCTACGCCAGATAAATTAATCAAAGAATCAAATTGAAGATCAGGATTAGATTTAAGCAAAGCGCATACTTTATCAATCTCCGATACAGATATAATAATAATTGGTTCTGTCGGTTGATCTGTTTTAAACTCAACAATTGATTCTTGAAATCTATCTTTTAGTAATTGAAATATTTCTTCAGCTTTTTTCATGCGGATTTCTTAACCATACTATGGTTTCTAATTTTTTCCTGAAG
>JAVHOU010000062.1:0-4602 GCA_036170275.1 Ignavibacteriaceae bacterium | reverse complement strand
GCAATTTATAATTTAATATTCGCTGTTTGCAGTTTAGTTCTATTAAATGTTTTAAAGAAATAGAGTGAAAATAAATCCATCTGAAATAAAAAAAATACTCTGTATCAAACCACGTGGAATTGGCGATGTAGTTTTATCTACTATTGTTCTGGATAATCTCCATCATCATTTCCCAAATGCAAAAGTAGATTATTTAACAGAACACTTTGCCAAGCCTGCATTAAAGTACAATCCGTTAGTAAATAAAATTCTGACTATGCACAAAACAGAGTTTCCTCTAAAAGTTGCATGGAGGTTACGTAAAGAAAAATATGATATAATTATTGATCTTTGGTCAAATCCAAGAACTGCACAAATTACTTTTTTTTCGGGTGCTAAATTCAAAGTTGGTTATGCTTACCGAGGAAGAAAATACGCTTATAATATTTTAGGAACTTCTGGAAAAGGCCAACATCATTCCGCCGAACATAATCTGGAATTACTTAATCCGCTTGGAGTAAAGATCATATCAAAAAAAATTCATTACTATGTGGGTGAAGTAGAAAAATTAGCAGCGGATGAATTTTTTATCGAAAATAACTTGAATAATAAATTAGTATTTGGAATAATTCCCGCCGGCGGCTGGGATTCTAAAAGATGTGATAAAAGTAAATGGGTGGAAATTTGCAAAGAAGCAATCAGTGATTTTAATTGTAAAATTCTTGTCCTTTGGGGTCCCGGTGATGAAAGCGATGCTGATTTTATTAAATCCAATCTAAGTTATGATTGTTTCCTTGCACCAAAATCAAGTCTTGTTCAAATGGCTGCAATGATTTCTAAATGCAATCTTGTAATTGCAAATGACTCTGGACCAATGCATATTTCTGCTGCACTAAATATTCCTACGCTCGGAATATTTGGACCTACAAATCCAAAATCGCACGGACCCTATTCTCCATATTCAGATTATATAATTAAAGAAGATTTGGATTGTATAATTTGTAATAAGCTTGTGTGTCCTTTACAGCACGAATGTATGAGGGAATTGAACTCTAAAGATGTGATGGGGAAAATACGCTCATTATTAAAAAAATAATCTAAATGAAATAATGCTTGATCTTCGGAATAAAAAAGTTCTAATTGTTCGTTTGGGGAAAATTGGCGATATAATAATTTCTTCTTTTGTTTTTGAAGCTTTGAAGAAAAAATATTCTGATATTGAAATATCACTTCTAACCCTAAAAACAAATCAAGAAGTATTGAAATACAATAATGATATTGATCATCTCATCTTAACAAAAAAAAATCTTTCCATTTATTTTACGTTATTAAGTTTAAGAAAAAATAATTTTGATCTTGTAATTGATTTAAATGATGATCCATCAATAACGTCAAAAGTCATTCGGAAATTACTGGAAGCAAAAAGAGTTGTTGGGTTTAGTTTTATGTCTGATGAGAAAAGCAAAGATTTAATTCCACAGCCGCCCAAAGATAAAACTCATATTATTTATAGAATTAAACATCTGCTTAATGAGCTTGGTATTTCATTAACCGATGACGAAGTGCATCCCAAATTATATCTTGGGAGCAAAGAAAATTCGGATATTGTAAATCAATTAAAAGATTTTATAAATGATAAAAAGTTGGTCGCATTAAATATTTCTGCAGGGGCGGAAATTAGATACTGGAAAACAGAAAATTGGGTTGAATTGATTAAAAAAATAATTGAAAAGTATCCGGAAGTAATTTTTGTTGTTTTGACTACTGAAAAAGATAAACATCTAAGTGATACAATTAATAATAAATTGAATAGTGATAAAATTATTAAACAGACTTATTATTCATTTCATCATTATGCATCATATATTTACAATTGTGATTTATTAATTTCTCCGGATACCGCTGCTGTGCATATTGGTTCGGCTTTCAATAAACCGATTATTGCACTATATCCGGATTATGATTGGAACTTTGTAAGCTGGCAGCCGCTGTCTAAAAAGTTCAAATCTGTTAAATCGAAAACTAATTTTATTAATTCTATTTCTGTAGATGAAGTTTATAATTCCTTTACAGAATTATTTGAACAATCATTTTATTAAAATACAATGGACGAACACTTAACAATCCCAACCTGCAAAAACTTTACTGGATACAAACCATGTTATCCAGATTATAATTGCTGGAAAGATGGATGCAAGAACAATCTTCCTATTGGGCAAAAAATATTAATTATAAATCTTGATGCAATTGGTGATGTATTGATGACAAAAGCCCAATTGCCAGCAATAAAAAGAAAATTCCCTGAATCAACCATCTATTGGGTAACTTTAAAAATTGCCGCTCCATTGCTTTATCAAAACCAATTTGTTGATAAGGTATTAGAATATAATAGCGAAACGATATCTATTCTTAACCAAATTGAGTTTGATATTGTTATGAATGTTGATAAATCGCAACGCTCTTGTGCTTTATTAAATTCTTTTAATGCAAAAAAGAAATTAGGATTTGGTTTAGATAAAAATGGAGTCATCATTCCAGTTAATGAAGGTGCGTATTACAATTATAATCTTGGGATGGATGATCATCTAAAATTTAAAGTAAATCAACGCACTGGTCAGGATTATCTTGCGGAGACATTTGAACTGGATTATAAAAGAGATGAATATATTTTCAATTTTAAAGATGAAGAATTAAGATTTATTGAAAATTACAAAAGAGAAAGTAAGTTACGCGACTCGGATAAAATTATTGGCTTTAACACGGGATGTTCAAATCTTTACCCAAATAAAAAAATGTCAGTTGGTCAACACATTTTTCTAATAAATAAATTTTTAGCTAAAAGAAAATATAGAATAATGCTGCTTGGCGGACCCGAAGACACAGAAAGAAATAAAGAAATAGCTAATTACTTTAAAGGTAGAATAATTAATACTCCAACTAATGAAGGAGTAAGAAGAGGTGCTTGTTATGAATCAATCCCGCAGGTAATCGTAACAGGAGATTCGTTTGGAATGCATCTGGCGATAGCGTTAAAAAAATATGTAGTCGCTTGGTTTGGTGTAAGCTGCTGGTCAGAAATTGATCTCTATGATCGAGGTATAAAAATATTTCAAGAAAATTTATTTTGTTCTCCATGCTGGAAAAAAGAATGCCCTTACGATCTTGAGTGTGTAAAAAATCTTGATTTACATAAAATTATTGATTCGGTTGATGAATATTATATTAGTTTCGATAAAGTAATTGTTAAGGAACGTGATAATCCATTTGAAAAAGCAAAACGAATAAAACGTCCGCTTATTTTAGATGGTGCAATGGGAAGTATTCTTCAGGAAAAAAAACTTGCATCTCATAAAAGAGTTTGGAGTGCAATAGCCAATGATGATTCACAAAATGAAGTGTTTATACTTCACAGAGATTATATAAGAGCCGGTGCAGATATAATAACAACAAATACTTTCCGAACAAATCCATATTCGCTTATTTCATCAGGAATTACCGATATTGTTGGAAGTGTTTCCAAAGCTGTTGACATAGCTAAACGCGCTCGTGGAAAATTTAATGTTTTAATTGCAGGTTCAAATCCACCTACAGAAGATTGTTACCAGATCGAGCGAACGCTTCCTCAAAAAGATCTTGAATGGAATCATAAAGTCCACATTGATGCTTTAATGGAGAGCGGTTGTGATTTTATATTGAATGAAACTCAAAGTCATTTTGATGAAATTAAGTTCATAGCAAAATACTGCGGTGATAATAATATTCCTTTTGTGATGAGTTTCTTTTTTGTTGATAAACCAAAACTTCTATCCGGAGAAAATCTATCTGATGCAATTGAGTATGTTTTAAAATATAATCCACTGGCAATTGGTTTTAATTGTACAACATTCGATTCTTTAGCCGGAGCTCTCGAACGCTTAAAACCGAATTTGAATTGGGGATTTTATTTGAACTGCGGGAGTGGCAAGTTTACAGATAATAAAATTGATTGTGCAATTTCTCCATCTGAATACGCTAAGAATGTAAAAACTTACTTAAAATTTCAACCATCATTTATTGGTTCTTGTTGTGGATCATCTCCTGAACACACAAAAAAAATAAAGTTACTACTTGATGAATGAGTTAATTGTAAAATCTCCGGCAAAGATTAATATTGGTCTGAACATTATCAATAAACAATCCGATGGATTTCATAATCTCGAAACTATATTCTATCCACTAAATCTTTTTGATGAAATACGATTTATAAAATCTGATAAGTTTTCTTTTAATAGTAATGATGAAAATCTTAATAAAGAAAAATCAAACCTTATCATTAAAGCAAAAGAACTATTAGAAAAAGAATTTGACGCACAACTTCCAGTCGAAATTTATTTAGAAAAGAATATTCCAATTGGTGCTGGACTTGGCGGCGGAAGCTCTAATGCCGCATCAACTCTTCTTGCTTTAACTAAACTTTTTAACTTAGAAATAGATTCTGAAACTATTGGAAGATTGGCCTTAAGTCTTGGTTCTGATGTTCCGTTTTTTGTAAATCCTGTTCCATCTTTCGCAGAATCTCGTGGTGAAAAAATTATTTCAATCAATTTCATAATGGATAAGTATTTACTAATTGTTAATCCTGGG
>JAVHOU010000061.1:3299-4700 GCA_036170275.1 Ignavibacteriaceae bacterium | reverse complement strand
AAGAAGGGTATTTATGGTAGAGTACAAATTCACTGCGCAAAAACTTAATGGTCAATCAATAACCGGAACGCTTGCTGCCGTCACCTCAAGAGAAGGCAAAGAAAAAATTCAGAGGCTTGCCGAAAAAAATCAACTTAAAATTGTTTCTATAGAAAAAAAATCTACTTTCCTATACAAAGCACAAAAAGGTAGTGATAAAACTATACGAGGTGAGCAAAAGGCTTTTAACAAAAAAGAAGTTGAAGACGCTATTACACGACTTGGATTTAAAGTTCTATCTGTTAATAAAAAACTTTTGGACTTTCAATCAAAGCCGCCAGTTGGTGAAATTGTTACCTTCGTAAAGATTAGCGCAGAACTTTTACAGCAGAAATTAGCTTATAGTGAAATCTTAACTCTACTTATTAATGATACACAAAATGCAACCCTTAAAAACACATTAAAAGAGATTAATAATGAATTAAAAAAAGGTGCCGATAGCGAGGCAACCTTTTTAAAGTACCAGGATGTATTTGGTAAATTTACTGCTTATATGCTGGGCTTAGCTTCAAAGAGTGGTAACATGACTGAGATTTACCTTGCAACTGCAAAGTTTTTGGAAAGAAGGCAAGAGTTTAAAAAAAATATGAGGAGTGCGCTTATAACGCCTATGGTAACTGTATTCGTTCTATTTCTTGCAGTAATATTTTATGTCGGATACATTTTTCCTGAAACCGCAAAACTGTTTGTACGCTTCGGAGTTGAGCTGCCACCAATGACGGCATTTACATTAAAGGTAAGCGATTTTCTTACTGGTAATCCTTACCTTGTAGCAGCCTTTTGTATAATTCCACCTATTGCATTTTGGCAGTTTTCAAAAACTGATAAAGGAAAATTTTTAATAGATCAGTATGTTCTTAAATTACCTGTTATGGGCTCCCTTATTCATAAAACTTTAATAGAGGTTTTTTGCAGAGTGTTTTATACTCTTTACAGCGGCTCCGCTGAAAGTATAGAACCAATTAAGATTGCAGCTGAGGCAGCCGGTAACAGATACTTTGAGGATAGAGTAAAAAATGTTGCTATCCCTCTAATGATAAAAAAGGGCGTTGGAATAACAGATGCCTTTGAAGCATGCGGAGTATTTACTGAAACTGCCCTATCAAGATTTCACTCCGGGGAAGAGACGGGAACGATAAAAAACACTGCTCTTCAGTTAGCAAATTATTATGAGGCTGAGACAGTTTATAAACTAAAAAATTTGATCGAGCTTATACAAGTCGGCATTGCAATGTTTATAATGGTGGTAATGATTTTATTAACATTGGTATCAGCCGAAACAGCTACTGTTAGACCAAAGACGCCGGGTGCAGCATCGAATACGAATAATCAAATAGAACAGAGTTTAGTGTAGTAAAAAAA
>JAVHOU010000061.1:2022-3199 GCA_036170275.1 Ignavibacteriaceae bacterium | reverse complement strand
TTTTTATTAAGTTTCAATAAAGAAAAAAATAATACTGAATGATTGATACTAACCTCGAGATGACGGACAAAATTGGTTATCTTCTTTTTAAGAAGGGGGTAATTGATGGACAAATGCTCGAGAAAGCTCTTAACGCAAAAGCAAATGACAGAAGTAAGATCAAAAGAAATCTTGCACAGATACTTGTTCAGGATTTTCAATTTGATCATGATATTATATTTCGTGAAGTTGCAATCTTATATGCCTTCCGTGAATTAGAAACCCGTCCCGAAGAAATCCCTGAAAGCAGACTTGAATCAATCAAGAACATGATAAATGGTGCCGGAGATGCTCTTAAACAGGAGATGATACAGCACAGTATTATTCCTTTCATGTTTGATGAACGCAATAAAGAAAAATTAATCATCGCAGCTATCGATCCAACAGATAGAAATATTCCCAAGATAGCTTTCGGTTTAAATGCTAAGAAATATGAAGTAATCTTTATCAATAAAAAGGATTACGATAAACTTATTAATATTATTCTACCGCCAGAAAATGCTTTTCTAAAAGCAATGGAAGAAGATTCCCACCTGGATCTTGATGACAGGGAAGAATCTTCACTCGACGAGCAGGAACTTGATGCGGAAATAAATAAAAGTGCTTTAATAAATCTTGTTGAGGGTGCACTTGTTGAAGGAGTAAGAAGAGGTGCAAGCGATATTCACTTCATCCCGCGCTCAGGCAACAAGACCTATATTATGTTCCGAATAGATGGTAACCTTCAAATCTGGTATGTGCAAGAAGGTACATTACCGGAGGCAGTAGTTGCAGTTGTAAAAGATCGCGCCAGGGGGATGGATAGATTTGAAAGAGAGATGGCACAAGACGGTTTTATTCAAAGAGAGATTGATAATATTATTATCCGTTTCAGAGTTTCAATTCTTCCAATGGTTGGAACTGAACTAAAAAACAAATTTGAAAGCGTGGTAATAAGAATTCTTGATGACAGAAAAGTAGTTAGAGATCTTGATAAACTTGGTTTAGCTGGAATTGCTAGAAAATCATTTGAAAAAGCGATTAACCAACCACAAGGAATGGTAATACTAACAGGACCAACTGGAAGTGGTAAAAGCACAACACTTGTTGCAGCACTTTACCAGGTAATTACTCCAGAAGTAAATGTATTAACAGTTGA
>JAVHOU010000061.1:0-1922 GCA_036170275.1 Ignavibacteriaceae bacterium | reverse complement strand
CTTATTGCGTATGCAATTAATTTAATAGTTGCACAAAGGTTGGTTAGACGTCTGTGTCCAAAGTGTAAGAAAAAAGTTACTAATTTTGATGAAGTTTTGATGAGTGCTGCAGAATTAAATATAGCCGAATGGAGAAATTATACCATTTATCAAGCAGCAGGATGTGATGAATGTAATGGAACCGGTTATAAAGGCAGATTAGCAATACACGAAGCACTTTACTTTACAAAGGAGTTGAGACAGCTTATAGTTAAATCCGGATCTGATGTGGATGAAGAAAGCTTAAGAATACAAGCTCGAAAAGATGGTTCACTTAATTTGAGGGAAGCTGGTTTAGAAAAAGTTAAAATGGGGTTAACTTCGATTGAAGAGGTTCTTGGTCAAACAAGTGAATCGTAAATATTCTTACTAAAGTGTAATTTTTACTTGACATTTGTAACAAATTAACTTAGAAATTGCAGTTTTAACTGTAATACTTTTCTTATTTGCTGGTATAGTTTTCTCTAAGTAACTGGGGTCACGCAAAATATTGATTGCTAATTGCTCAGACATTTAGGATCTGTGGCATTACTGTTATTGCTGTCATTTCGACCGACCTGCCTCACGGTGAGGCGGGAGGGAGAAATCTTTTAGGTTGGAAAACGTTAGGATTTCTCACTCGAAGACTCGTTCGAAATGACAAATACTGGTTACGCAATAACATTTAAAGTTCGTTGCAATTGAATTGTAACGTTTACATAAGATGAATAAGTAATTTAAAAGTATTAAGGTAACATCGTGAACATTGCAGAAGAAAAAAGAATTTTAGAAAGTTTTTGCAAAACTATTCCCGAAGCAGTATTCGGACCGGATAGAGTTCATTACATTCTTGAAAATGCAGACAAGCTTAAAGAGAACGAAAAAATTGCTCTTAGAAAATTTTACAATAAATTTCTTGTCAGCATGCTGGAAAAAGATGCTTCCGATATAGAACTAGGTGGACATGGAAATGGCGGCTATGTTTGGATGCGTATCTATGGCAACAAAGAAAGAGTAAAAGAAATTCCTCAATTTACACCAGATGAATCTGCGCTAATTATAGTTAACCTTCTGAATATGAATCAGAGAGAACAGCTCGCCAAAAAAAGAAATCTGGATTTCAGTTACACATTCTTTTATGAAAGAAGAAATATCAATGTTAGATTTAGATCCGATGCTTATTTCGATCTTGATACATTAGCTATGAATATGAGAGCAATTAATCAAGTAATTCGCCCTTTATCATCTTTAGATTTTCATCCAAATATAGTTAGGGCACTTAGTCATGGATACATAAAATTTGGTTTATCTTTAATAACAGGAATTACGGGATCCGGTAAATCTACCACCTTAGATTCAATCGTAGACCATCATAACAAAGTAGATCCCTGTCATATCATAATTATAGCAGCACCTATTGAGTATGTTCATACTTCGAATGTATCATTAATAAAGCATCGTGAAGTTGGCAGAGATGTTCTTTCCTTTAAAGAAGGAATCATTCAGGCATTACGACAAGATCCTGATATTGTTATTGTGGGCGAAATGAGAGATCCCGATACAATCATGGCGGCACTTGAAATTACCGATACAGGACATAAAGTATTTTCAACTCTTCACACATCATCTGCAGTAGAATCTATCGATAGAATAATTGCAGAGTGCGACCCTGGTGAGCAGGAAAGAGTTAGAAACAGATTAGCCGATGTGCTCATCTCTGTTGTATCACAGAAGCTGGTTCCCAGTCTTGACGGTAAAAGAGCTCTTGCTAAAGAAGTTTTACTTGTTACTCCAAGCGTTAAAGCAGCAATCAAAAATAATAATACAAGCGAAATTTATATGATGATAAATCAAGGTGGCGCTCAAGGAATGATCACTATGGAGCAAGACCTAAAACGTTTGTA
>JAVHOU010000060.1:13870-20752 GCA_036170275.1 Ignavibacteriaceae bacterium | reverse complement strand
GATAACATTAAGTATAAGAAAAAACTTTCAGCCGATTTATCCAATACTTTTATAGAGGCATTGGATAAAATAAATCGAGAAAAATTAGTTTCAAGATCCAGAAAAGCTAGAATTTTTATTGAGGATCAGCTAGCACAGACCAAAGTTAAACTTGATTCAGTTGAAAATGCTTTAATGTATTTCCAAAAAAAGAATAAAACATTATCACTTCCTGACCAGATTAAAACTGCCATTGAAACGGCGGCGCAAATAAAAACAGAAATCGCTAAAACGGAAGTCGAGCTGGGCTTAATGCAGTATAATGTTAATGAAAACGACAGGACCTATTTATCTTTAAAGAAAAAACTAGAGCAGCTGCGGGCACAGTATTCAAAAATAGAATTGGGAAACCAGGATTACTTTGTTGCATTTAAAGATGTGCCAGATCTTGGCAGGGAATTGTCGGTGCTTATGCGCGATGTGAAAATCCAGAATGAAGTTTATATGCTTCTGCAGCAGCAATACTATAAAGAAAAGATTCAAGAAAACAGAGATCTGCCAACTGTTGAAATACTTGATGAAGCGGTTCCTCCGGCAAGAAAAGCTGCACCTCAGACAATTTTTGCATCAATTACAGGTGGATTATTCATTTTTATTTTTATCTCACTTTTTTTCGTAATTGCAGAAAAGAAAAAGAATAAAGCCTAATATTTTATATTCTGTTACTTATAGCATTACACTAATAAAATGAATCTTATCTTTTCATTCCTAATTATTTTATCCTTAAATGAATAAACATCTAAATATTCTTTTAAAAAAATTTGGTGTTTTTAATTCTTTAAAGATTTTTAAAGATAAATATTTTGAAAATCCATTACAGAAAAAATACAGAGAAGAATTACTTTTGTTTTATTCGCAATTTATTAATAAGGGTGATATTTGTTTTGATATTGGGGCTAGTTATGGGAATAGAACAGAAACTTTTTTAGAGTTGGGTGCTAAAGTTATCACTATTGAGCCGCAATCTGGAGTCGCAAATTTTCTGAAGAAAAAATTTGATGATAAAATCATTTTGATTGAAAAAGCTGTTGGATCAACTAAAGAATTGCATACAATGTTTTTAAATAATGATACAGCAATTTCATCATTATCCGAAGATTGGATCACCGAAGTTTCTAAAAGTAAACGATTTGGTAATCAGAAATGGGGAAGAAAAGTTAAAATAGAAACAACTACGTTAGATTATCTTATTAACGAGTTCGGCACACCTGATTTTTGTAAAATTGATGTTGAAGGATTTGAATTGGAGGTTTTAAAAGGATTAACTAAACCGATTAAACAACTATCTTTCGAATTTACGATCCCAGAATTTACAGAACGAGCTATTGAAAGTGTTAGTTATTTGAATACATTTGGAAAAATTGAATGCAACTACTCATCAGCAGAAACTCTTCAACTTGCACTTAGTGAATGGATTAAACCCGATGAATTTATAAAAATATTTAAATCTCTTCCGTTACAAAATATAGTTGATGGGGATATTTATGTGAGATTTTTGAATGATAATTAATTATTATTCCTTAACAATTATCATATAGAATTGCAATGTCAATATCTAAAGCATCATTTGCTTCCTCAATAGCTGGGGCATCAATAATTCTGGCTTTAATTAGTGTATTAAGCAAGGGTATCGGGTTTTTTCGTGAAATTCTTTATGCAAGTACATTTGGATTAAGCAAAGAATTTGATCTTTATCTAGTTAGTGCCGCGATTCCAATAACAATTAATACTGCGGTTATATATATCGGTCAACATTATTTTGTACCCACATATCATAAAATAAAAATTGGATCCAATGAAGAAGCATTAAGATTTTTTAATTCATCATTCTATTTATTCATTTTAGGAGGGATTGTTATTGCTGCTCTCCTTGCTTTATTTTCTAATTTAATAATAGTTTTTTTTATTTCTGATCAAACATCATCTGTTAAACATTTAAGTACGAACTTATTCCTTCTTTTTTTAATTACTATCCCCCTTAATGCAGGTATTTCAATCTTATCATCATACATGCAAAGTGAATTTAAATTTATTTTACCTGCAATTGCACAGTTGTTATTAAATCTTATAATTATTGTGATGGTTATTACTTTAAGTAGTAGCCTGAATATTTATGTATTGCCGGGTGCTTTTATTATTGGAAATCTTTTGGCATTTATTTTACTGACTATTATGCTTGTCGGGGTCATTAAATTTCCAGCCATCAAATACTTTAAAGAATTGAAAATTGATCGCTATGATTTTTTATTTTTACTGATAATGATTGAGTTGGTATCCCTTTCTTATCCAATAATAGATCGATACTTTTATGCTCAAATTCCTCAAGGTGGAATTGCCGCATTAAATTATGCCTTAACTATTTATTCAATGCCTGTTTCTATAATTACACTTGCACTCATTACAGCTATCTTCCCTAAATTTTCTAAAGAAGCAGCGGAAAATAAAGACGAACTTATCACTGCCCTTAAAAAAGGTATAAATATTAATATTTTCATAATGGTACCTGTAGCTTTAATTTTATTTTTTAATGGATATGAATTAATAAAATTATTTTTTGAACGTGGTGAGTTTAATGCTTCCGATACATTTATTACTAATAAGGTCTTGCTGTTTTATTCATATAGTTTAGTTTTTTATTCTACTTATCTTGTAATAATTAAACTATTATATAGTTTATCAATGCACCTATCGATTTTATTAATATCAGTATTGGGATTTATTATAAAGATTGTACTCAATTATTCGTTGGTTAATGGATATCAACAAAATGGATTGGCAATTTCAACCACAATAGTATTCTTATTCCTTTTTATTGCCGGATTTTTTATTGCTGGTAATAAACTCAATTTAAATCTGAATATTTTTTGTTTAAAAGGAATTATATATAATTCAATCAATGCGCTTATATCCTATTACACAGCTATTTCTATTATTAAAATTTTAGGTTTAAATGAACTAACTAATTTTATTTTTGAAATTATATTATTTGCTTTATTGTACGCCGTAAATTCAGCCTTAATAAAAAGTGATGATTATAAAATTGCCCTTAACTTATTAAAAAATTATTCACCAGCTAGATTAAAAATGTTTTTGGATTAAGATTCTAAAAAAATATTTATAAATATATTTCGGAAAGATTGATCAGACTAAAATGGAATTGTCAGAAGTTATTAAAAAAAATAGTTTAGCTGATAATTTATTATATAAATTATTAAATACATTTTTTTATTTAATAAGATTATTCACAAAACATAATTCACAATCCAATAATAAGATACTTCTGATTTCTTTGCATAAAATAGGTGATTCTATTTTTACAATTCCTGCAATAAAGGCAATAAGAGATAGTAGCGATCCAAACCAAATATGTTTACTGGTTTATACTGACACCCGGATTATCTTTAAAGATGTAGTAATCGATCAAAATATTTTTACCGTAGATAAGAATGAATTTAAATTAGGCAATAGATTCGCAACACAAAAAGCCCGGAAATTAATTAAAGAGATCGACCCAGGAATAGTAATTGACTTAACAGGTTCAATCACATCTGCTTCTTTGATTTTTAATTCTAAAGCAAAAAGAATTATTGGAATTAATGAAAAGTATTTTAAAAATATTTACTCTGATTTTACTGAAGTACGCATTACTCCGCATTTAGTTGAAAGATATTGTTATGCTGCCGAATTATTTCTAAATAAAAAAATAGACAGAAGGAGTTTCGAATATCCCACTAATTATAAAAATAATGGAGTTATACTTATTCATCCTTTTGCTGGCTGGGCAGCAAAGGAATGGGGACTACGAAAATATATTTCATTAACTGAAGAATTGGGATTAAAATTAAATACCGCATTAATATTCCCTAAAAATGAAGTTGCCGCAGATGTAATTGATTATTTTAAGTTAAATAAGATTAAGTTTATTGAAACCAAATCACTTGAAGAACTTATTTCTGAAATTAAAAATTGTTCAATGTTTATTGGGAATGATTCGGGACCAATTTACCTAGCTAACTATTTTGGAAAACCCACGTTTACTATTTACGGACCTACAAATCCAGATTATTCAAAACCATTTGGTAATTTTCATCAAGAGATTAAAAAGAATTTAAAATGCTCGCCAATTGAAACGCAATATTGTTTTTTATCGGCAGGTAGAAAATGTCCATCTAATGAATGTATGAAAATGTTAGATGTAGAATCAGTTGCAAAGCAAGTATCAGATTTCATAATATCATTAAATATTGAAACCAAGAATTATCAAAAGAAAGAACCATCAATAAATTGAGAGAACTAATAAAAAAAATTACTCCAACACCAATTTGGGCAATGCTATCAAAACTAAAAACTAAGTATTTAGCATTTATTTATTTGCATGGTAGGAGACCTATTAAACCTGCTGAGACAACAAAGGCTCATGCAAGACGTATTCGTGAAGGATTTTTTGATAAGTATTGCAATGGTAAAGGAATCGATATAGGATTTGGCGGTGATTTAATTATGCCCGATGCACAAGGTTGGGATTTTGAGCAAGGTGATGCTACATTTTTAAATGGAATAAAAGATGAATCATTCGATTATGTTTATTCATCTCACACACTAGAACACGTTTTTGATGCAACTACTACTTTGAAGAATTGGTACAGAGTTTTAAAACCAAATGGTTATATGATTTTATATTTACCCCACAGGGATTTATATGAAAAGAAAAAAGAACTTCCTTCAATATTTAATCCTACTCATCAAAGATTTTTTTTGATTGATAAAGATGATCCGCCGCATACTGTAGGAATTTTGTCGCTACTTAAAAGAACATTAAATAATTATAATCTGATTTATGCCAAAGAGTGCAGTGAAGGTCATACAATAACAGATCCTTTGCTTCATAGTGATGGGGAGTACTCAATTGAAGTGGTTCTTAAAAAAAATAAACTTTAGAAAAAATATTGTACACGCTTTCTAATAAAAATTATTTTTTGCTGATATCCTTTTCAGTTCTGATTGCACTTCTATTATTAGAGCAATTAGTTTGGCTCATACCAATATTGATAATTATTTTATCTGCATTCAATAAACCAAAATCATCTTTAATAATATTATCTTTTGTTGCACTAATAACTTTGACAAGTGGACTGGGAGAAGAGCAGAGACTTATTGTCCAGGTTTTAGCAATAACTTCTTTATTCCTGTTTTTTATTTTTACATATGGACTCGATTTTCATAAGTATCCCAAAGTACCGGAACAAGTCTTATTTTTAGTTTCATTTATAATTTTCTCTATCATCTTTTCTTTATTGTTCACTGATTATTTGTCTCTCGGACTTGCTCAACTAATAAGAAGTTTAATTTTCTTTTTTATACTCTATTTGTATTATTCATTACTTAATGATTTTTCTGATATTAAATATTTTTTGTATGCTTTGTTTATCGGGGCTTTGTTTTATTTCATAATTATTTTTTATGAAGTAGTTAAAGCTGATTTTGATATAGTTAATTTAAATCAAAATCTTTTTTTAGAAGAAGGAGTTTCATTTATTCATAGAAACGCAATTGGTGGATTTTTTTCAATTTGTATTTCGATCGTTTCGGCATTTTTGGTTGTACCTTATTTAAATAGAAAGTACAAAAATTATCTTTGTGTATTCATCTTTTTTCTGATTTCAGGTTTAGCTTTAACTAATTCCAGAGCAGCAATATTTTCATTGATAATAAGCACATCATATATTTTCTTTTTGGAAAATAGAAAAGCGCTCAAATATTTAATCCTAATTCTTCTTTTCACCTTGCCATTTCTGCTGATTAACTCAGTTTCAGAAACAATAAATCTTTATTTCCGATTAGAACGAATCGCAACAGGACGAGATTATATTTTGGAAACCGTATATAATATCATTTCAGCCCATCCACTGATTGGTTTTGGTCCGGCTGCAACAAAATTTGAAATGTATAATTATTTACCCTATATGTTTGGAACACCTGAAGAATTTTTCATTACAAGACTTATAAATAAAATTGAATTTGGTCATGCGCACAATTTTTATTTATTTCTGTATACTGATTTGGGAATAATTGGTTTACTAACTTCATTACTAATCCCGTTCACTTTTTTGAAATTAGGAAATGGCTTAATGAAAGAGGTTAAAAGGAATAATAATTTGCTTTACCCTTTAGTTTTAGGGATTCAGGCATCGGGGATTGCTTTATTTATCAGGGGATTATTTGAATGGGCAGGTATTTTTAGCTATGGTACGCTGACTTATGATCTTCCTTTTTGGTGGATCTTTGCTATTTTAACATTTTTATATTTAAAAATAATTATCAAGAAGCAGAATATTTTTTCATAATGATTTTTGTAGTTCTGTCTAATTCATTATTGAAAATCATCTTTCCGAAAAAATACTAAGTCAATTTTTTTGTGAGCTTTAATCTTTATGAAAAATAATTGTCCAATTTGTGGTAGTGATGAAAATGTTTTTATTGGTAGGCCTAAGAGCAATTTAATCTCTAAAAAATTTATTAATCAGGAATATTTTATCGCAAAATGTAAGAATTGTACCGCATATTTCGTATTTCCCAAAATCACTTTTAATAATGATCAGTGGGAAGAACTTTACAATCTAGATTATTTCGCTAACCAATCTAATTGGTTAATAAAAAAAAGAGAGCAAGAATTAAAACTAAGATTTGATATGGCAGATAAATTACTAATTAATGATTCAAATAAAATAAATTTCTTGGATATTGGGACAGGAGAAGGGAAAGCTTTAATTGAAGGGAAAAGAAGAGGTTGGAACATAATGGGAATAGATATCGTTGATAATAGATCAATAAAGACTAAATAAA
>JAVHOU010000060.1:0-13860 GCA_036170275.1 Ignavibacteriaceae bacterium | reverse complement strand
TGGATATTGAACTTGACAAAAATCATTACGACTTTATTTATGTTGATTCTGTCTTAGAACATGTCTTAAATCCAATGGATTATTTAATAAAAATTAAAAAAATACTTAAACCTGGTGGAATTGTATACATCGGAGTACCTAATGAGGATTGTTTATTTAATGATATTCGTAAAATAGTATTTAAGTTAATCGGCAGAAGAAATATTTCAGAAAAGATAAAACCATTTGATTCGCCCTATCATGTTGTGGGTTTTAATAAAACTTCTTTAACGTACGCTATAAATCGTTCCGGTTTTCAGATAAAACAAATGAATAATATTGGAAGAAAATTTGATTTCTTAGGAAGTAGTCCCAAGCAGAAAGGATTTTGGATAAGTTTATTTTTCCTTTTACCAATAGAGGCAATTGCTAAAATGACACACCGAGATGTTTATTTTGAAGCATATATTTCCAAAAAGTATTAATAAAATTAGAAAATATTTAGTAAACGGATGCATTCGATCTTAACCATTGTTTTATACTATCTTAACATTTAGAAATACTAAAATCAAAGTAGCATTCTATAGAAAATATTAACGGAAGATATAATTAAGAACATTTTGTTTTACATTTATATATGCGAATATTAATTCTTTCTGATTCAGATTCACCACATACAATTAAGTGGGCTAAATCACTTGCCGATCAAAATGTTACAATTGGTATATTCTCAATTCATAAGGCCAATATCCATTTATATGATAATATAAATAACATCACCATTTATGATATGGGGGTTTCAAGAAAAATACAAAGTAAGGGAGAAAAAAATTTATCTAAAATTATGTATTTCAAAGGTATAAGAGAATTAAAAAAAGTAATAGGAGTATTTAAACCGGATATTTTACATGCACATTATGCTTCCAGTTATGGATTTTTGGGAGCGTTAGTAAATTTTCATCCCTACATTATTTCTATGTGGGGATCAGACATTATTCAATTCCCAAATTTTTCATGGCTGCATAAAAAAATACTTAAGTATAGTTTGATCAATGCTGATAAGATATTGTCTACAAGTATTTCGTTAAAAGAGGAGTCAAAAAAATATACGAATAAGGAAATTTTAATAACTCCATTTGGTGTTGATACAGACAAATTTAAACCTCTAAAAGTGAAATCTATTTTTAATGATCGAGATATTGTTATTGGAACTATAAAAACACTTGAAGTCAATTATGGTATAGAATATCTAATTCATGCATTTAAATTATTAAAGAATAAATATCCAGATAAGCCCTTAAAGTTATTAGTAGTTGGGAAAGGTTCTCAGTACGAATATCTGAAAAATTTAACAATTGAATTAGGTATTCAGAAATATACTATGTTTACAGGATTTATTGATCATGAACAAGTTGTAAATTATCATAATATGATTGATATATCTGTTTTCCCATCGATTGAAGAAAGTTTTGGTGTAGCTGTTTTAGAAGCAAGTGCCTGTGCTAAACCTGTAGTAGTATCTCGGGTAGGTGGGTTACCGGAAGTTGTTGAAAATAATATTACTGGTTTTATAATTCCAAAACAAAATGTTGAAATTCTGGTGAGTGTTTTAGAAAAATTAATTCTTAATTTTGATTTACGAGTTAAGATGGGAACTAATGGTAGAGAAAAAGTGATCAAAGAATATAACTGGAGAATGTGTGTGAATATAATGATGAAAATTTACGACCAAATTATAAATGATAAATAGTTACAAATGTTTTCGAATAAAATTTGATGCTAAGTTCGCTAAATTAATTAATATTTTTTTTTTGAATAATTGAAATTCAATTCTCAATTCACAGATGAAAAAAATATCAGTAATTATTCCTGTAAAAAATGAGGAAAAGTACATAGCGCCTTGTCTTGATTCAATATTAAATAACGATTATCCAAAAGAGTTTGTAGAAATATTTATTATTGATGGCCAAAGTACGGATAGGTCAAATGAAATTGTGCAAAAGTATTCTATTAGTTATCCTAGCATTAAATTACTTATCAACAAAAATGAAACTGTTCCTTATGCACTTAACATAGGTATAAAAGAATCTTCCGGCGACTACATTATAAGATTAGATGCTCACTCCGAAATTCCAACCAATTACTTTTCTGAATTGATCAAGTTCAGTGATAAGCATCTAGCTGACAATATTGGTACTTGTTGCATAACGGATGTAAAAAATAAAAATCCTAAAACTAATGCTATTAAAAAAGTATTAAGCAATAAATTTGGTGTTGGTAATTCATATTTTAGAATTGGAATTTTAGAACCAAAAGAAGTAGACAACGTTCCGTTTGGATGCTATAGAAGAGAGATTTTTGAAAAGATTGGATTGTTTAATCCAAATCTTACAAGAAATCAAGATATTGAACTAAATAAAAGGATAAGCAGAAATGGCGGGAAAATTATATTAATCCCAAATGTTAAAAGCATATATTTTGCACGTGAATCATTTTATGAAATAGCGCAAAATAATTTTTCAAACGGATTATGGAATATTCTGACAGTATATATCACTAAAAGGATAAATTCATTAAGCTTGAGGCATTTTATACCTTTTTTATTTTTAATTACTCTCATTATACCGCTTATTGGTATGATTTGGATCCCTGTTTTAGGTTTCGTTTCCTTAACAAGTTTAATTAGCTACCTGATTTTTCTTATTGCAATCAGTCTTAAAATAAATGATTCATCAACAAGTTTATCATATATAATAATCTCTTTTATTGTACTCCATTTTTCTTATGCTTTTGGCTCTTTGTTCGGTTTGATTAAAATCAATTATCTATTTAAAAAATGAACGAATCAAAATACAAAGAAGCTATCGCTTCAATATTGAATTGCAAAAGCAGCAATATCTTTCTTTATTGGAAAGGAAGAATAGCTCTATACGCAATTCTTAAAGCTATTGGAGTTGAAGATAGTGATGAGGTAATATTACCGGGATTTACATGCGTAGTTGTACCCAATGCAATAATATATACTAGAGCGAAACCAATCTATGTGGATATTTCTGCAGATACTTATAATATGGATGTTAACCTTCTTGAAAATGCGATTTCAAAAAAAACAAAAGTCATAATTTGTCAAAACACTTTTGGATTATCATCAAATATTGAAAGAGTGATAGCGGTTGCTAAGAAACATAATATTTTTACGGTTGAAGACTGTGCACATGGTTTTGGTGGTTATTATAATGACAAACCAAACGGCTCTTATTGTGATGCAGCTTTTTATTCCACACAATGGAATAAACCATTTTCAACTGGCATAGGAGGGTTTTTAGTAGTTAATAATCTAAAGTTATTAGATAAAATAAAAATTTTAGAAAGAGAAAAAGTCGAATCTTCATTTATTGAAAAAATGAATATTACTTCACTACTGTTGTTTAAATGGATAGTTGTAAATAAGTATACGCATTGGTTTCTTGTATATCTTTATCGTTTTTTTAGTAAAAAGAATATTGTTGTTGGGTCAAATCAGGGAGAAGAATTATCCGGAACTAAAATGCCCGAAAAGTATTTTAAAAATATTTCTGTTATTCAAATATTGGTAGGTAGAAATAAAATAAAAAAAATCGATAAGATAAATCAATTAAGAAAAAAGAATGCAAAAGAGTACACAGAATATTTAAAGATGAAAAATAAAACATTTGTCGATGACAGCTTATTTGAGAATCACCTTTTTCTTAAATACCCTTTATTAGTTAAAGACAGGGATAAAATATTTAAATCAGCAAAAAAATATAATATACCTTTAGGCGATTGGTTTGTCTCTCCAATACATCCGGTTACGGAAAATCTTCATTTATGGAATTTTGATAAAGACTTATTCCCGATAGCAGTACATATATCAGAAAGGATAGTAAATTTACCAACGGATATTAGAAATAATAAAAAAGTAATAAACTATTTAAATCAAAATATCGATTTAATAGAATAATTAGTTAAGCTATTTATCATAAATAATTAATTAAATTACAAAACAAATAGGTTGTTAATTATCTTATTTTAAAATTATCCTTTATGATTGTATCTTTCCACATAAATATTTTAGTTTTAGGGAAGAAGGATAGATTTCTTCAATAAGTAATTTTTGTGAATCTTTTATGCTCACTAAAAATCTAGAATTTTAATTACAATTCTATATGAATAAGGATTTTCTTCTTTTTCACAGACCATTTATCTCCGATGATGAAATCAACGAGATGGTTGATACTTTGCGCTCAGGCTGGCTTAGTATGGGACCCAAGACTATTAAGTTTGAGCAAGGGTTTAATGAATACATCGGCGCCAAAAGATCTGTTGCAGTTAGTTCGTGGACTGCGGCTGGACATCTAACGCTTGAAGCATTTGGAATTAAGAGAGGTGATGAAGTTATTGTTCCTACCATGACTTTTCCTGCCACCGCTGAAATAGTTTGTTACTTTGGTGCAAAACCTGTTATTGTGGATGTTGAAGAAGACACATTAAATATTTCATTAAAAGAAATCGAAAAAGCTATTACTCCAAAAACTAAAGCTATAATACCAGTTCATTATGGTGGACAGCCCTGTGATATGGATGAGATAAATGAAATTGCCCGTGCTCATAATTTAAAAGTCTTGGAAGATGCCGCACATGCTTTACCCGCATTTTATAAAGGTAAAAAGATTGGAACCATATCGGATGTTACATGTTTCAGTTTTTATGCTACCAAAACTCTTTCTACTGGTGAAGGTGGAATGATCTGTACAAATGATGAAGAGATTGCTGAAAGATGCGCAATCATGAGATTGCACGGAATTAATAGAGACGCTTGGAAACGATACAGCGAATCAGGTTCCTGGTATTATGAAGTTGTTGCACCGGGTTACAAATATAATTTTACTGATCTGCAGGCATCTTTAGGAATTCCGCAGTTAAAAAAAGTTGATGCAATGTGGGATGCGAGAAAAAGAATTGCAGCTAAGTATCTTGAAGCATTGAAAGATGTTGATTCAATTACATTGCCAACTATAAAACAAGATCGAGAATCGTCATGGCATTTATTTCCAATTCGTTTAAATCTTGAAATGTTATCAAAAAACCGAGCACAGATTATTGAAGAAATGAAAAAACAAAACGTTGGTGTAGGCGTTCATTTTATGCCGGTGCATCAACATCTTTTTTACAACGAAACTTTTAAACTTGATGATAAAAATTTCCCAGTTGCTTCCGCTGCTTTCCCAAGATTAATGTCACTCCCAATTTACCCGGGTATGAGTGAAAAGAATGTGGATAAAGTTTTATCTGTGTTAAAAGATATCCTGAATAAATTTAGAAAATGATTTTCATTCCATGGGAGAACAAGGCAGTTTTACCAAACGCATCACAGATATAATTATCAGTTTAATCACACTAATCATTACCTCTCCAATACTTTTTATATCTATTATTGCCATTAAACTTGAATCTAAAGGTCCGATTTTTTTCTTACATGAACGCACAGGTCTGAGTGGAAAATCATTTAAGATGATAAAGTTCAGAGGAATGGTTCATAACGCACTAGATATTGGCCCGGAGCTAACGCAAATAAATGATCCTAGAATTACTCGTGTGGGAAAAATTTTAAGAAGAACCAGTATTGATGAAATTCCACAAGTGATAAATGTTTTAAAAGGTGAGATGAGTATAATTGGTCCGAGACCTGAGATTACAAGTATTACTTCTAAATATTCTGATGCACAAAAAAAAGTTTTCAATTTTAAACCTGGTATAACAGGAATTTCTCAAATTGGTGGAAGACAAATGCTTTCACCTGAACAGCGCACTAAAATGGAAATTGATTATTATAGTAATGAAAATTTTTGGAGTGATTTGAAAATATTTTATAAAACTATTTTTGTCGTAATAAGTAACGAAGGGAATATCTAATCTGTTAAATATTAGGCTTGAATTATAAACTTTGATGCTGTTAATTTTTACCCTTGCATAGCTTGTACCTTAAATTTAACTTCACAACTAATTATTGAAATTATACTCCTTTAAACGATTTATGAAAAAATATTTTTCTATTATCCAAAAAATCATTCTTGTCTTACCATTTCTTTTAAACTTTTCTTATTCACAGAATTATAAAGTATTAGAATCTGATGATAATCACCTGACATTAGAATTTTATTTTAAAGATAATTTTTTAATTGAAGATACTTTAATTGATGGCGTTAAATTTACTTTAGTAAAGAACAAGCATACTCCTTTGCAGGAAGCAGGCAAACCTTTTCTTCCAACAAGTTATTTCCAAATTGGCATTCCATTTAATTCTAATGCTATTATTACAGTTTTAGATTTCGACCGGGATGTTTTTGCTGATAAGTTTATCATTGCTGCACCTGATTCCGCTAATCAGCCATTAAATAAACTTAATTACGATCAGGTTATTTATGGTACCAATCTGTTTTATCCATCCGAGCAGGCACAAATTAATTCGCAAAGTATTTTTAGATATATTAAAACTGCTTCGTTACTCGTTGCCCCTTTTCAGTTTAACCCTGTTGAAAGAACATTGATCCATAATAAACGAATTAAAATTCGAATCGACTTCAAAAAGGATCAATTATTTAAAGAAAACATATTACCTGTAACAGATAAAATAACAGATAAGTTTATCAAAGATGAATTGATCAATTCAAAAGAAGCACTATCTTTTATAGGGAATTTTCAAAAGCCGTTAAATAAAACAGAAGCCGGTTATTGGTACAATCCTAATAAAACTTATTTTAAAATCTATCTGCAAAAGGAAGGTGTTTATAGATTAACTTATGATTTTTTAAATTCGGCTGGCGTCCCACTTCAAAATCTACCAATAAATAAAATTGAATTGTATAATGAAGGCGTTGAGATTCCTATTTATTTAAAAGATCAGAATAATAATAATATTTTTGATGTTGACGATTATTGTGAATTTGTTGCAGTTCCGCCAAAACCTTCTCCATATAGTTACCTGAATATTTACAACACTAAAAATGTTTACTGGCTTTCTGTTGAAACTGATAGCTCTGGATTACGCTATACATATAAGGATGGATATCCAAGTTCATGGGAAAACAGTTTTTATACTGTTCCATATAAAATGCACTTTGAAGTAGATTCTCTATATGAAAGATTAGGTCATGCTGATGATGATAAACGAGACTATTGGTATTGGGGTAAAACATCCGGGTTAAATGGAAATTTGACAAATTTGTTTACTGGCAGTTTCCCTGGCTTGGTTAATTTAAATTCTGATGCAAAATCTATTAAAGTTGCAGTCAACGTACATGGTATGACTACAGAAACGTGTCTAAATCCTGACCATAGAGTAAAGTTTTTTTTGACTTCACAACCTATTGGTGAGATGACTTTTGATGGACCTAACTTAGCTACTTTTGAGACAACTGTTGATCTAAACCAAACAAGTATCTTTCCGACGAATAATCTTCAAGTTGCAGCTTATGGAGATATACCTGTAAATCCCTGCACTCCAAGTGCATCTAGGTATGACGAAATCCGGGTAAATTGGTTTGAGATTGAATATCCAAGAAATTTAAGAGCTAATGAAAATAATATTATTTTTCAAAGTCCTCCTGATGTTCTTGGGCATACAAGATTTCAGATAGATAATTGGCTTAGGGATAATATTAAAATATTCTCTCCACAGCATAATGAAATGATTATTAATCCATATATAACTCATAGTCAATATAATGATTTTCTTTTTGTAGATAATCTTTCAGAAAGAACGGAATACTTCTGTACGGCAGAAGATTATTTTGTGTTGCCTGATTCAATTCGTAAAGATGTTAATTCTAATTTAAGAAATACAGCTAGCGGGGCTGATTACATAATTATCACTCATCCAAATTTTTTAAATGCAGCGGAACGATTAAAGAATTTCAGATTAAATAATTTTCCTGATTCATCTATTACAAATCCGCGTGTAGAAATTGTAGATATTTTTCAAATCTATGATGAGTTTTCTTATGGTTTGGTTAATCCTTATGCTGTTAAAGATTTTATTAGTTATGCATTTACAAATTGGCAAACACCGGCACCTTCATACATAGTACTTCTAGGCGATATGAGTTATGATTACAGATCTTTATTGCCAACGAGCCGCCCTAATTTTATTCCTTCTATTCCATATCATACCCGTACTTATGGACAAGCGGCTAGTGATAATTCATTTGTAACAGTTTCGGGTAATGATTTAAAACCCGATCTTGCAATAGGAAGATTATCCTGTGAAACTATTGATGAGGCAAATGTTCTCGTTGATAAGATTATTAGTTACCCAAATGATAATGGGAAAAAATGGAAGGAAAATGTTTTACTTATATCTTCCGGAGTAGATCAAGCGGATGAAAATTTATTAGCATTTAATGAATCTAATCTAAGCCTTGATAGAAATTATTTGTTACCAAATGGGATTGCTTCAACAAAAATTTTCAGATATCCCAATCCACTTTATCCGGAACAATTACAGTATAAGGGGGAAGGACCTGAAATTAGAAATGGTTTTAATGAAGGAGCAGTATTTGCAAGCTATTACGGACACGGCGGCGGCTATCAATGGGATTTGGTTTTTAATAATGATGATATCTATCAACTAAACAACGGGGGACGGTTACCTTTTATTAGTAGTGTTACGTGTTACACTGCGCACTTTGATAATCAAGATGTTTTTGGTGAACAGTTTAATAAAGTTTCTGGCAAGGGAAGTATCGGATTTTTCGGGAGTTCCGGATTAACATATTGGAATATAGGAAAATATTTTAATGAACTTTTGTTCAATCAAATTTTTAATGGTAAGAAAAAGATTATTGGTAAAGCTGTTCAGAACGCAAAAAATATTCTTCCTGAAGGTGGATTTTATTCAGATCAGATTTCTCTTCTTACTTTATTAGGTGATCCTTTACTGGAACTTGCTATTCCGGATAAACCTGATTTTAATATTACATCCAGTGATATAATTATTACTCCTTCAACTCCTGTTATTAATGACACTGTTACAATCTCAGTTAAAATAAATAATTATGGAGTAGTTTTTCCAAATGATTCCTTAACTGTGCAGGTTTTTATAAGTTCAGGCGACACTTCATATTATTTAAAAAATCAAAAGCTAAGCAGTTTCGGGGAGACTAATTCAACTTCATTCAAGTGGATTCCAAATAAAGGCGGGCTTTATAGTATAACAGTTAGGTTGAATACTGTAAATGTTATTCCTGAAATGGATTTGTCTGATGATGAAGTTACGGTTTACAATTCAGTTTTTGATCTAAAGACACCAAACATTGTTAAACCATTAAATGGAGCTGTCTCTTCAAAATCAACGATTGATTTTTTATTTGCAGATAATGGATATTATTTAGATAAAGAGTTGAAATATTTGATTGAGATAGATACAAGTTTATCATTTAAAAATCCTGTTGTTAAATCAAGCAACTTATCTCCAAGCAAAGGAACATTAAATTGGACATCTCCACAACTTAATGTCGGAACATATTTTTGGCGAACAAGAATTTTATCAGAAACTGATTCGAGTGGATGGAGTGAAATTTACGCTGTTAGAATTGATATCAACAATCCTAAGAGCGGATATTTTATTTCAGAGGACCATTTGAAGTTGTTTCAAACCTCAAATATTTTATACTCAAATGCCGATAAAAGTTTATTTTTAAATACAAATCTTTTACCTCCCAGACCAACTAATAATAAATTTGTTGAGAATTTAGAATTTGCATTACCAACAGATATCAGTAGTCTTTCAGCAATTACCAATGATGGCACTTACATATACTTTAGTCAAATGGCTTATTATGGTGGATCAAGTAAAATTTATAAGCTTGGCACAGGATATAACGGTACCACTAAAGGTTTGCTTTATGGTTCAGTGCCAAATATTTCTGTCCCCATTTGGCATACAATGTTTTACTACAGTGGATTTTTATATGTTGCAACCGGCGATGCACATAGTCTTCTTAAAGTAGATCCAAACACTGGTGATTCAGCTCGTGTTGCTATTCCTGAAGGACTATTGAACTCTGTTGATACTCAAGTGCATAATGGTGCTTTCTATTTATCAACTGATGGAAGATATGTTTACAATGTAGCATACCTAACTTCAGCAGGTGATAATAAATACACGGTTAGAATTATTGATCCGGCAAATAATTGGAAAGTTGTTAGAGATTTAATACCTACCGATAGAAGCTATCCTAACTTTTGCGGATTTTTTGTTGCGGATGGATATTTTTATCCTTATGAAAATTATCAGGAAGGATATTTAAGAAGAATTAATTTAGAAACCGGATTTTACGAAGAAGAATGGTTTTCATTTATTCCTTTTCAAGGATTTTATGCGTGGACTTATGATTCAATTAATGACGTAGTTTACGCTTCGGTTTTCGGTGGTAATCATACACCAAAGATTTCAAAATTTTTAGGCAGGTATAAAGAAGCAAAAGGAGATATAGTAACTAATGTTATTGGTCCTGCTGCAAAATGGAAAACACTGGAATACACTATTGACACAATAGGTTCTAAAGGTAAATATACAGCCTCTCTTGAAGGATTTAATAAAAATAGCCGGCAGTGGGATAAACTTATAACACCTTTGCCTGCGCAAATTATTCCTTCAATTGATGCCCAACTTTACAAATACTTAAGGCTTACATTTAGTTTTGTTGATTCAAGTTTTGGGCAAACTAAACCCATAGAATTAAAAAGTGTTTATGTTGATTTTATTCCTCCGCCGGAAATTATGATTACCAAAGACAACATTTCATTTGAACCGGATACTATTTTGCAAGGGTTCAATGTGATTTTGAAATCAGGTTTACAAAATATTGGTTCAACGGCTGCTGACAGCGTAAAGTTGGATTATTATTTAAGAGCTGTGGATTTTTCTACTGAAGAAAAATTTTTCAAATCAAGATTGTTTAATATTGCTGCAGGTTCTAGCATTCAATACACCGATACAATCAAAACAGTACACCTCTTATTAAATAATGCGGTTAAACTTGTTGCTACTTATCCAAAATCAGATATGTTTACATTTAATAATTTACTTGATAACACATTCTACGTTGCCCGGGATTCCTCTCGACCTAAATTTAATATAACATTTGATGGCAAAGAGATTATAAATGAGGATATAATATCTTCGCAGCCAACAGTAGAAATAACACTGAAGGATGATAGTCCACTTCCGCTTAGTCCAAATATGTTTAGCGTTACACATCTTTATAAAAATATTCAGGAGGTTATTAAGATTCCATCTGAAAATGTTACTTTTAATTATACTCCGTACCCAAACTCAAAAGCAGTTTTAATTTGGAAACCAATTTTAGAAGATGGGCAACATACTTTAATTGTTTCAGCTAAAGATTCATCCAACAATTACTTTGATTCCACTTCATACAATATAAATTTTAATGTTTATAGTAATCCTGATTTAAGAGATGTGTATAATTATCCCAATCCATTTTCAGATAATACTTATTTTACGTTCGAACTCAGAGGAGTAAATCCACCGGAGGAATTTAGGATAAAAATATTTACTATTGCAGGCAGATTAATCAAAGAATTTAACATTCCTCCATCAGCATTACAGATTGGTTTTAACAAAATATCCTGGGATGGGCGTGATGAAGATGGGGATCAAATTGCCAACGGCGTATATTTATATAAAGTTATCTCAAAACAGAACAACGAAGTCCGAACTACCATTCAAAAATTAGCCAAGGTTAAATAATTAACCTTTTAATCAACAGTTTTATTAGATTTCTCTTGGCAAAGAAATTGGTTATAAAATTTGATTAATCAAGTCTGCTCTCGTTAAAATTAAATAAAATGGAGTGATTTAATGTGTGGAATAGTTGGATATATCGGGAATAAAAATTGTGTACCAATTTTGATCGATGGATTAAAAAGATTGGAGTACAGGGGTTATGATTCTGCTGGTATCGGAATATTGAGTGGTGATCATGCTATTGTAATAAAACAAAAGGGCAAAGTTTCTTTATTAGAAGATAAGATTGCGGGTTTAAATCTCTCTTCAGAAATAGGAATTGGACATACAAGATGGGCAACACACGGCATTCCAAATGAGATGAATGCTCATCCACACTCCAACAACGATGGAACACTTTTCTTAATCCACAACGGAATTATCGAAAATTTTCAAGTTCTGAAAAAAGGATTAATAAACTTAGGATATAAATTTAAAAGTGAAACAGATTCTGAAGTTATTGTTCACTTGATTGATAACTTTTTAAAAAAAGGATTCGATCTTACAAAGTCTGTTCAATTAGCATTGCACGAAGTTGAAGGCACTTATGGTTTGGCAATCGTTTACAGCAAAGAACCGGATAAAATTATTGCCGCACGAAAAGGCTCACCTTTGGTTGTGGGACTAGGGGAGAATGAAAATTTTCTTGCTTCAGATGTTTCTGCTATTCTTGCCCACACAAAGCAAGTTGTTTATTTGGAAGATGGTGAAATAGCAATACTTAAAAAAGATTCTTTTCATGCAAAAACAATTTATGACAAGGATATTGAAAAAGAAGTTCACGAAATAACGATGACACTTGATGAAATTGATCGCGGCGGCTATGCACATTTTATGCTTAAAGAAATTATGGAGCAGCCTGAAACAGTTAGGAATTCAATACGCGGAAGAATTAAAGATGCAGATGGAACTTCTGTATTAGGCGGATTGACAGATGTTGTGGATAAACTAGTTGATTGTAAGAGAATAATCATCACGGCTTGCGGAACTTCTTGGCATGCAGGGCTTGTGGGTGAATATATGCTCGAACAATTTTGCAGAATTCCGACTGATGTGGAATATGCTTCAGAGTTTAGGTATCGAAATCCTATTATAGAAAAAGATGATGCGATATTTTTCATTTCACAAAGTGGAGAAACTGCTGATACTCTTGCAGCAATGCGTGAAGCAAAAATGAAAGGTGCTTTAGTTTTAGGAATTTGTAATGCCGTTGGAAGTTCCATTGCAAGAGAAACTAATGCCGGCGTTTATACGCACGCAGGGCCAGAAATTGGAGTAGCATCAACAAAGGCATTTACTTCACAGCTAACTGTGCTTGCACTTATAACTTTACTTATCGCAAGAAGAAAAAATTTAAGTTTAGTGGATGGAAAATCTATTGCTGATGAACTAAAATTAATTCCCGAGAAAATAGAAACTATTCTTAAACTTAATAATGAGATTGAAAAAATAGCTGAAGTGTTTAAGAATGCAACTAATTTTCTTTACTTAGGTCGTGGATACAATTTTCCTGTTGCTCTTGAAGGTGCATTAAAGTTAAAAGAAATTTCCTATATACATGCTGAAGGATATCCTGCAGCAGAAATGAAGCATGGACCAATTGCTTTGATTGATGAAAACATGCCGGTAGTTTTTATCGCACCAAAAGATTCCACTTATGAAAAAATCATCAGCAACATTCAGGAAGTTAAAGCAAGAGGCGGCAGGACTATTGCGATAGCAAATGAAAACGATGATGAAATTGATAAACTTGTTGATTACACAATTAAAATTCCTCAGACTATAAGAATGTTAATGCCGATTCTAACCGTAATTCCTCTGCAACTGCTTGCATATCACATAGCAGTAAAGAAAGGATTAAATGTTGATCAGCCAAGAAATCTTGCAAAGAGTGTAACGGTTGAGTAGTGAATTTAATTTTTTCTTAGTATTTGTGATTTAGGAGAAAATCCATATTTTTACGCACCAAATTTTGAAGGGCAGGTAGCTCAGTCGGTAGAGCAAAGGACTGAAAATCCTTGTGTCGGCGGTTCAATTCCGTCCCTGCCCAC
>JAVHOU010000059.1:0-4732 GCA_036170275.1 Ignavibacteriaceae bacterium | reverse complement strand
CATTTTTTGTTTTTACTTCATTCTCAAGTTCAAAAGATTCATTAATAAAAAAATCGCTATAACCTTCTTCGAGCATTTTAAATTTGTTTAAATAAATATCAGCCAATCTTAAAAGGGTGTGGCGCGTTTCGTTAAAACAATCCATCGCCCCGCATTTTATTAAAAACTGTATTTCTTTTATTCCCAGTTTAGCTCTCACAATAAAATCTGCGAGAGAAACATACTTACCATATTTTTCTCTTTGCCCAAGTATTGTCTTTACAGAAGCATGTGAAAGATTTTTTATCGCCATAAAGCCAATGCGGATTTGCTTATCCATTCCTTTGTATTCATCTCCACTTTCGTTAATGCAGGGAAGGAGAATTTTTATTCCAAGACGTTTGGCTTCCTGTATATAAACAGCACTTGAATAAAAGCCGCCGCGGTTATTAAGTACATTCGCCATAAACTCAGCCGGAAAGTGCGCCTTTAAATAAGCTACTTGAAATGAAAGCAAAGCAAAACTTGCGCTGTGTGCTTTGCAAAAAGAATATCCGGCAAAAGATTCTATCTGCCGCCATAATTCTTGAGATACATTGCGAGGAATTTTTTTTTCATCTCAAGATTCAAAAAATCTGTTAACAATTAATTGCATTGCATGATGAGAACGCATTTTACCGCTCATTGCTCTTCTTAAAACATCAGCTTCATCAAGCGTTAAGCCGGCAATATGATGCGCCACTTTTATTACATCTTCCTGATAAACCATAACTCCGTATGTTTCTCCCAGAACCTTTTCCATTTCGGGCAAAAGATATTTTCTTCTGGAAGGATCTTTATGGCGCGCAATAAATTCCTGCATCATTCCGCTTTCTGCAACGCCGGGGCGAATAATTGAACTTGCAGCAGTAAGCATTTCAAACGTTGTAACATCCAACCTTTTTAAGAGAGAGCGCATCCCGGGAGATTCGATATAAAAACATCCAATCGTTAATCCGTTTCTTATTATCCTAATTGTTTCTTCATCATTAAACAGAAATTCATAATCATAAATATCAAAAGGTATTTCATCATTTTTTCTTGGAATGCTTTTGTACATACGGATTGGAAGAGTATCAATACAGTACTTATCCAAAAAATCTAATCCAGTTGAAGAAGTATTTTCAGAAGAAATATTAGAAAGCATTTCCTCTATCCTGCTTTTTTGCCCATACTTCTGTAAACGCCAACTACAATTCCTACAACTTTAAATGAAGGATATTTTTTATCAATCAATATTGGTTTGTATTCCGGATTTTCTGAAACAAGTTCGATCCCATTTCTTTTTTTATAAAAACGTTTTACAACTGCGGCATCATCAAGAATTGCAACTACAATTTGCCCGTTCTTAGGTTCGAGATTTGGATTTACAATTACGATATCGCCGCTAAAAATGTAGGCATCCTTTAAGCTATCGCCTTTTACGCGAAGCAGAAAAGAATCTTTGGGCATTCGTGCAATTGTTGGAAGTTCAACTGTATTAATTGCATCAGGATAAATTGTTAGTGGATTGCCGGCAGCAACTTCGCCAAGTACAGGACGCGGAACAAAAAATTTTTCTTCAAGCGTTAGTTCAATCCCGCGAGAAAGCTTTGGGCTTTTTTTGATATAACCTTTTTTCTCTATTGCCTTAAAGTGCTGCTGAACAGTTGCACGGTTTTTATAACCAAAATGTTTTGCAACATCAGCAAGCGTGGGGGGAATTCCCTTCCCTTTGATTTGATCGATCAGAAAATTCAAAATGCTTTTTTGGATTTCTGTTAACTCTTTTTGCATAGCGGTTCCTATTAAAAATAAATACCATACATTTGTATGTTAATTTAATTTGATACGAGTGAAATGTCAAGGCAGGAATAAAAAAAATCCTCTTAACCCGTAAAGATTAAGAGGATTGTGAAAGGAAATGAAATTTTTAATACTTTGAAAGGAATATCTTTTCCAAGGACTCCATCATTTTTTCTCTAAAAATCGGCTTCGAAATAAAATCATCAAATCCAGCAGCTATAAATTTTTCTTTATCGCCAGGAAGAACATACGCAGTAACTGCAATTATTGGAATATTGTGAAGCGCGGGTATTGTTTTGATAATTTTTAAAGCATCCAAACCATTGTATTCTCCTTGCAAGTTTATATCCATAACAATAAAATCAAACTGACTATTTAACAACAGTGGCTGAGATTCCTCAAAACTTACAGCAAACTTAACATCATTTAAGCCTTTCATTTGAACTTTGAATAATATCTGGGAATCCACCTGATCTTCTATATAAAGGCAACTGAGATTAGCAAGATTTAATTGTGGTAAAGGAGGTACAAAGGATGTTCCGGTTTCAAAGGGAACATTCTGGACATCACTTACTTCAGGCATTTCTTCAGCTTTAGGAACAGTAATTTCTTCAGCTAAATCTTTTGATTCAGATTGGGCAGATTCATCCACCATTTCTGATGCAGGTGGTTCTTCATTAATTTTTGAAAGAAGTTCTTCGGCAATTGGAGTAACAGGTTTGAAAATATCGCCTTCTTCTTCAGGAGAAGAAATTTCTTCCTTAAATTCTTCAACCTGTGGTTCTTGTAGATTTTGAGTTTCTGAAATTTGCTCAATAACAGGTGGCTCCATAATCAATTCATCAGGAGTTTTCTCAAATTTTTCATCTTTGGAAAAATCATAATTAATTGATTCAATTTTTTGTTCTTCAACATACTTATCACCTTTGGCTGCAAGAATTTGCGGGAATACAAATCCGGATTCCTGCCGCAGTGAACCAAGGATTGATTTGCTGTATTTTCCACCAAGAAGTGAGAGCAACAATTTAGCAAGGTAGGTAGTTAATTTTGGTAAACCAAAATCTTTGGGATCCCTTTCCTGATTAAACACCATGTCAAAAACGTTAGAAACGGATTCAGACGAGCTTCCATATTGATCACTTAATCCAATTAAAAAATTAACTGAATCTATAGAATATGCTGAGAAGTAAACTTTTTTATCTTTGCTTATCCTTGAAATTACTTTGATTAGTGAAAATATAAAATTCTCAAGTTTTTGTTTATCAGACTTGAATCTTAATGAAGAAGAAATTTTACCGAATCCAAATTCTATATCGTTAATACCGGTAATGTCCTTAATTTTTTTATCTAACACGTCAACAATATCAGTAATTGTGATATCCTCAATTTTAATTACGGATTTATTTTGTAAAATTTCTGAGTATTCAACAACTGCATTCATCGTATCCATCATCTTAATACGATTTTGGTTAATGATCTCTGCTGTTTCGTGCTGTTCGGTGGTTGGATTTTCTAAATTGCTAATTAATTCTTGTGAAAATCCGATAATAACATTTATTGGTGTTAATATTTCATGAAACATTCCAGATAAAAAATTTGCATCCGGAACATTTGTTTTCAAAGACGAATCGGAAGGTTTTTCAACAATCACTTCCTTTATTACTTCTTTAATAATTTCTTTTGGAGTTTCTTGTTTAATAACATACTTAGCCGGTTTTGCAATAAGTGTAAATGATTCTATTTCATTATTAAAGTCTAAAATAGGTGAGGCAGTAATCTGAACATCTAAAAATTCTCCATCGTGTTTTTTGATTTTTGTATCTAAACTTACTTCATCTTTTATTTGAGTTTGGAAAATACTTGTATTTACCATTGCCCTATCATCATCAATAACCAAACTTGCAAATGACGATTTTAGTAATTCATCACTTGTATATCCTAATTTTTCAATAACAGGATAATTAATAAATGTAATAAATCCAGATGCATCAGTATTAAGAACTAAAGAATCAGTTGCATTAAAAATGACTTTAAGCATTTGATTTTGCTTGTCCTTTTCAATGTTCGCTGTAATATCTTTTACGATATTAAAATGTGCTTCTTTATCATTAAAGCGGAAAGAAGTTTTACTTATTTCAACCACTGCAGTTGATCCATCTTTTTTTCTATGCCTGAATGGTTTAGAGAATTTTCCCTCGGATCTTTCATCGCCGAAAGAATCTAATAAAGTCTGAATATCTTCGGGTGCATAGAGATCAGTTAAATCCATCTGAAGAAATTCATCTTTACTGAAACCATAAAATTTAATCGCAGCTTCATTTACTTCAAGAAATTTTAAGTTTTCTTTATCATAAATGAAAATGGGATCCGGATTATTTTGTATTAAAACCTCGAACATTTTACCTCTGTTCTTAATAATATTTTGAAGTTCTTCTTCTTCATTAATTATTTTTTCGGAATCATCAATTATTATAATAGTATTTTGATTTGCATTATCCTTAGATAATATTTTTAATAAAGAAATTGTTGCGTAGCGTGAAGAAAAATCGACAGGATCTAAATTTGTCCCTATAAAAATTTCATCACTGTCTAAATCATTTTTTATAAATGATTTTATATTTTCTGAAATAAGATAAGGAAAAAGATCAACAAAATTTTTATTAATAATATTTTCAGAATCTTTCTCTAAAAATTTACAAAATTTTATATTCGCTTGCTCAATTTTTCCATAGGAATTTAAAAGTGCCGCAGCTTTGGGCAATCGGTTAACAAACATATTGGAAAAATCAAAAATCGCAGCCCCGCCATTTTGCTCAATCTTATTATCATTAATTAGACCAATTACAGCATATAATTTATTACGTTTATCCAAAAGCGGAATTTGAATTGTATTATTAAATACCTCTGATAAACCAACTTTTTTACCAAA
>JAVHOU010000058.1:0-20916 GCA_036170275.1 Ignavibacteriaceae bacterium | reverse complement strand
TTTCTTAGACACAACTGAAAGAGGATTCCGCTTCCTATAATTTATTAAAGGGTACCCGATCTTTCTTTTATTTTTTTATTTAGGATTGTGTGATTGAGAGAATAATCAACGGGAATATCAATAATGTGAATACCTTTTGAATCTAAACATTCTTCTAGATTAGCGCTAAGTTCTTCAGATTTTGATATTCGATGACCCTTAGCTCCATAACTTTCAGCATATTTTACGAAATCGGGATTGCCAAAATCAAGTCCAAAGTTATCGAAGCCCAACCTTTCTTGTGCCAGCTTAATCATACCGTAAGCATTATCATTCAATATAATAACTACTAAATTTAATTTTAAGCGGACTGCCGTCTCTAATTCTTGAGAGTTCATCATAAATCCGCCATCACCGCAAACAGCAATTACTTTTTTGTTTGGATAGACAATTTTAGCTGCAATTGCAGAAGGAAGACCGGCTCCCATTGCAGCAAGGGCATTGTCCAATAGAAGTGTGTTTGGTTGGTACGTTTTATAATTCCTTGCAAACCATATTTTATAAATCACATTATCAAGAGTAACTATACCATCTGCAGGCAGTGTATCCCTTACGGCTTTTAAAATTCTTTGCGGTAAGACCGGGAACCTGTTATCTTCAAAATATTTTGAGAGGTGTGAATCAACTTCCTTCTTGACCCTGCTATAGTATGAAAAATCCCAGTGCGATTGTTTAGAGAGTATGTCTGTTAAATTATTTATTGAGGAAGCAATATCACCAACTATTTCTAATTGAGGAAAATAAACATCATCAACTTCAGCCGGGAAAAAATTAATGTGAATTACTTTTGCTTTTCCTTTTTCCATAAAGAATGGAGGTTTTTCAACCACATCGTGCCCGACATTTATTATTAAATTGGCTTTCTCAATTGCACAGTGAACAAAATCATCGGCAGATAATGCAGCGGTTCCTAAAAACAAGGGATGCCTTTCATCAATCACTCCCTTTCCCATTTGGGTGTTGAAAAAATAGATTCCAGTCTTTTCAATAAATTTTGTTAAGGAAGCGGAAGTCATTTCTCGATTGGCTCCTGCACCGATTAGTAACAACGGCATCTTAGATTTTTTTATTATTTCAGATGCTTGCTCAATAGCGTGTTTGTCAGCAATTGGTCTCTGTATCTGGTGAATGTCGAAAAGTTTAAAATCAACTTCCTCCGATGCTATATCTTCCGGTAATTCAATATGTACTGCCCCCGGTCTTTCTTGTTCTGCTGTTCTAAATGCTTCACGTACAACGGATGGGATATTGTTACCATTCACAATTCTGTGTGTGTATTTAGTCAAGGGGCGCATCATATCAACAATATCCACCACCTGGAATTTACCTTGTTTACTTTTTTTAATTGGCTTCTGTCCTGTAATCATTACCATTGGCATCCCACCCAATTGAGCGTAGGCTGCAGGTGTAACCAGATTTGTAGCGCCAGGACCTAATGTGGATAAACATACACCTGGTTTGCCAGTTAATCTTCCATATGTGGCTGCCATAAATCCAGCGCCTTGTTCATGACGTGTAAGGATTAATTTTATTTTTGAATTTTTAAGTGAATTTAGGAAGTCAAGGTTTTCTTCACCCGGTATTCCGAAAATGTATTTCACACCTTCATTTTCTAATACTCTAATAAATAGATCTGATGCTTTCATTTTATTTATACTCATTAGCAATTATTTTAATATCAATGTTTTTATTAATAAATATGATTTAGAAAAAATAGTGCATTCGAATTCGCAAACACCACAGTTATTACACTCATCCATTATGAAAAAAGCCATTTCTATTTTACTTATCAGTTTCTTTTAAATTAATAATTTTAATACCTAATCCAATTTCTGCTTTCCTTTCTTAAAAGGATAATATGTTTTTCTCGGATAGCTGTTTTAAGCAATCTTCCGAGAAATCCAACAAAAGTTACTTTCTTTAAAATCGGAAGTGCCAGCCAGCCGATTGCAAGATGTTTCCCGAGACTTACAACTTCGCCTAATACTTTTGGGTAATATGCGTTTTTAGGTTTACCAAAAATCTCAGCATAAATATTTTCTGCAACTAATCTGCCTTGTTGTAATGCAAACTGTGCAGCAGCCGGAACCGGTTTATTAGTAACTGGGTTGACTGCATTAGCACTATCGCCAATTGCGTAAATATATTTATTGCCTTCCGATTGTAAATACTCATCAACAATTAAACGACCAACCGAACTTGTTTTTAAACCGCCGCGTTTGATCAAATCTGAAATACGGATTCCACCCGTCCAAATAAAATTTTTAGATTTAATTACATTGCCATCGGAAAGAAAGACTTCATCCGCTGTTCGTTTTATAATTTTTGAACCTAACAAAATTTTAACACCTTTTTCGATAAGTCGATTTTTTATTCTTTCAGAAAAATTTTCATCCATAAATGGAACCAACCGATTAGCAGCCTCAATCACAATAATTTCTACATTACTTTTATCAATATTGAAATTAGAAACGCACTTTGAAGTATGATCAGCTAATTCGCCGGCAAACTCTACTCCCGATAAACCACCGCCGCCAATTACAAATCGAAGATTTTCTTTTCTTACTATTTCATCATTTTCGGATGCAGCTAATGCGCATATATTTGAGATATGTTCATAAATCTTATCAGCATCATATAGTGTTTGTAAAGCGAATGAATGTGCAGCCATTCCCGGGATATTGTAGTAATTTACTTTGCTGCCAATTGCAATAATCAAAAATAAATAAGGCAGAAGTTTATCGTTTATCTGAACTGTCTTATTTTCAACATCAATATTTTTTACTTCACCAAGATGGAATTGGATATTGCGATTCTTCAGAATTTTATAAAGCGAAATTGAAACTTCTGCTTTACGGACTGCGGCTTCGTGCAGTTGTGTTTTAATTGTATGATATGGATACTTGTCAATGAGGTGAACTTTAAAGAAAGGATGTTTTTTTAATAATCTTTCCAAGCGAAGCACTGCGGTAAGCCCACCATATCCTGCACCAATAACAACAATATTTTTCAAATCAATATCTCTAATTAATTCGGTTACGTTCGTTTGCACAACTTCTTCTTTACGTTCAATGAATTTGGGGATAAGTTCATTAAATGTTTCTCTATAATGTGCACGGGCAACAATATGATCTCTGCCTTTATACTCAATCAGCATAAACTCATCAAGAAATTTTTCTATATGTTCTTTTCTTAGCTTGTTCATTCGATACATTATCCTTCGAGAAAACCTTCGAGGTTTTTTCCGAGGCTTTAACAAAAATGAAATTCTACAAAAACTTCGAAGGTTTCAAAACTATTTTCTTAATTGCGTCCATCGGACAAACGGCGATACATTTAATTTTACTAAAGCCAGCGCATTCATCACATATTTCTGTTACAATAAAAAAATGCTCATTCGAGAGAGGATCGCGCTTTCCGTTTTCATTCCTGCTTTCACCCGGTTCATAAATAGCTTCTGTTGGGCATTCAACTGCGCACGCTCCGCAATTAATACAATCATCATTTATTATCATTGCCATTTAAAATTTCTCTCCTTTAGCTTCGCGATATTGGCTTCCAACTGCTCTTATTCTTCCCCACATTGAATAAAAAAATAAAATCATCGCAGCAACTTGTAATGATGAGAATATCGCAATTGCCGTATTCACCCAACTGATAAAGTAGAATGATGCTATTACCTGAAATATAAATCTTAATGCTGTTGCGATAGTCAATAACCAATATGTAATTGAAATTAAATCCGGATTATATTTTTTATCATCTTTTTCTGGTCGCGGAAAAAACCACAACGCAACACCCATAATCATCATCATAACTGAACCGACAAGAATTAAGTGAGTGTGTGCAGAAATTAATTCTTGTGTATAACCGGTTTGATAGACATACTTAGCAAAAGACATATAAAGCCCAGTTAGGATTCCAAGCACAAGAAATCCTAAGCTTGTTTTAATAAAATATCGTACGGTAGTAAACATATTCTTCTTTTTGAAAATTGATAATTATTCTGTTTTCAATAGTCAAGTTAATTGCTTTGTGTATTAGAAGCCTTGACTTAAGTCAGATTTTAAACGAATTAATGTGCAGTAATACTTTTCTCTTATAAACTTCAAGGCAGTCCAAGTTTAAAGGTCAATTCTTTTTTAAAATACTTCTTGACAAGATAGAATAATCTTTCTAATTTAATATCGGACTTTTTATTCCGATTATAGCTTTATGATTTTATTCAAATAAAAATGATTGAATCAAAAAAATATGATTAGTAAATACTATTTAATTGCACTTTGCTGCTTCTTCGCTGTCACGATTTCACTGAATGCGCAGAATCAAGGTGAGCAGCTTTTTAAGCAAAAATGTACTGCCTGCCATACTGTTGGCGGGGGAAAATTAATTGGCCCCGATTTAGCCAATGTGCACATAAGAAGAACAGAAGAATGGATTATAAAATTCGTTCACTCTTCACAAAGCGTAATTAAGTCTGGCGATACTACCGCAGTAGCAGTTTTTAATCAACACAACAAAGTCGTTATGCCAGATCAGGATTTAAATAATAATCAAATTAAATCTATTATTGATTATGTGGCAGCTAACAGCCCCGATGCAAATAACCCAAATCAAAAAACACTGACTCAGATTTTTAACTTCGCTTCAATAACCGCAGCAGATATCGAAAAAGGCAAAAATATTTTTGAGGGTCTAACTAAACTAACTAACGGTGGTCCTGCTTGTATTTCCTGTCATAACATTAATAATCAGGTAATGTTTAACGGAGGACTTTTAGCAAAGGATCTTACAACAGCATTCTCACGTTTAAGTGCTGCTGGTGTTGATGGTATTTTACGAAACCCACCTTTCCCTGCTATGGTTAATGCGTTTGGTTCAACTCCATTAACCGATCATGAAGTTAAAGACATACTTGCTTTTTTATACTATGCTGATAGCAAAGGAGAGGTTCAGTTGAGTCCATTACAAACTCAGTTTGATTTATTGATCGGGATTATAATAGGAATAAATATAGCACTTGGAATATTTTTCTTAATGTGGCAAAGAGTTAAAAAGTACAGCGTAAATTTTTTTAATAATTAAGTGGCAGTCTAATGAGTTGGATAAAAGATTTAATTTCCCCCGATACAAGAAAGTGGGAGGAATTTTACAGGAATAGATTTCAGCATGATAAAATTGTTCGCAGCACTCACGGTGTTAATTGCACCGGTGGCTGTTCGTGGCAAATTCATGTTAAAGAAGGAATTGTAGTTTGGGAAACTCAGCAATTAGATTATCCATTATTGGAAGATGGACTGCCACCTTACGAGCCGCGCGGCTGCCAAAGAGGAATTTCATTTTCATGGTATTTGTACAGTCCGCTCCGAATTAAATATCCGCTTATTCGCGGAGCATTGATTGATGCTTACAGAGAAGAAAAACAAAAAACCGGTGATCCACTTTTAGCATGGGAAAATCTTCAAAAGGATTCAGAGAAAAGGAAAAAGTATCAGCAAGCACGAGGCAAAGGTGGATTTAGAAGAGCTTCATGGGATGAGATGCTTGAAATAATTTCTGCAGCCAATATTTACACTGCAAAAAAATACGGGCCGGATCGTGTAATTGGTTTTTCCCCTATCCCGGCAATGTCTATGCTTAGTTATGCGGCGGGCAGCAGATTCCTTCAATTGTTTGGCGGAGTTAATCTTAGTTTTTACGATTGGTACTGCGATCTTCCAAATGCATCTCCTGAAATTTGGGGCGAACAGACTGATGTTTGTGAAAGCGCCGATTGGTATAATTCTAAAATGATTGCCGTGATGGGCGCTAATCTAAATATGACACGCACACCTGATTGCCATTTCTTTGCAGAGTCCCGGCACAATGGAACTAAAGCAATTGTGTTTGCACCAGATTTCAATCAAGTTGCAAAGTATGCAGATCAATGGGTTCCGCTTCATGCCGGCAGCGACGGCGCTTTTTGGATGGCGGTAACGCATGTTATCCTTAAAGAATTTCACCACGAAAAGCAGACTCCATATTTTATTAACTATGTAAAAAAATATACAGACTCACCTTATCTCGTTGAACTTGTAAATGAAAACGGTACATACAAACCCGGTAAACTTGTTCGTGCAAATCAAATAAAAGAATACAAAGACATTCCCAACGGCGACTGGAAATTTTTAAACATTGATTCACAATCCGGAAAACTTGTTGTTCCAAAAGGCAGCGTTGGTCACAGGTGGGATTCAAAGCAAGGCGATTGGAATCTTAAGTACGAAAACTCAACGGACAATTCACCGTTCGATCCATTATTAAGTTTGGTTGAAACGCATGATGATATTCTGCAAGTAGAATTTGTTGAGTTTGGGTTAAACATGAAAAAGTTACGCGGAGTGCCGGTAAATCTTATTGAAACAATTGATGGAAAGAAAATTCCTGTTACTACTGTTTATGATTTAACAATGGCACAGTATGGTGTTGATAGAAACTTAGGCGGCGATTATCCAAAAGATTATTCTGATAAAGATTCTTCCTACACCCCTGCCTGGCAGGAAATTTTTACAGGAGTTGATTCAAAAACAGTTATCAGCTTTGCACGTGAGTGGGCTAATACTGCTATCAGCACTGAAGGCAAGTGCATGATAATTATTGGCGCTGGAGTGAATCACTGGTTTCATAATAATTTAATGTACCGCGCGGGAATCATGGCTTTGATGCTTTGCGGCTGCGTTGGCAAAAACGGCGGCGGATTAAATCATTACGTTGGTCAGGAAAAATTAGCGCCGACTGATTCGTGGGCAACAATAGCATTCGCACGCGATTGGGTTGATGCAGTGCGACTTCAGCAAACACCCATCTGGCATTATATAAATACTTGTCAGTACCGATATGATGGACGAACATCAAAATATAATACAGCGCCGGAAAATGAATTAACAAAAAAACATATGGCAGATTTAATTTTTAAATCTGTACGAATGGGCTGGATGCCGTTCTATCCGCAGTTTAACAAAAATACACTTGAATTTAGTAAAGAGAGCGGATCCAAAAATCCCGAAGAATTAAAAAAAGTGGTTTTAGAAAAACTAAAATCAAAAGAAATAGAATATTCTGTTGCTGATCCCGATGCGGATATTAACTTTCCAAGGTTGTGGTACATCTGGCGAGGTAATGCAATTGCAGGCAGTATGAAGGGACACGAGTTTGCACTCAAACATTATCTTGGCACTCACACAAATCTAATTGCAAAAGACAGTGAAGAAAAAACCGAAGAAGTGAAGTGGCACGATATAGCTCCAGTTGGTAAAATGGATTTAGTTGTTGATTTAAATTTCAGAATGGATTCATCAGCACTTTATTCTGATATCGTTCTGCCCGCAGCTTCGTGGTATGAAAAAAATGATTTGAACAGCACAGATATGCATTCGTTCATTCATCCTTTATCGGCGGCTATTGCACCGGTGTGGGAAGCTAAAACCGATTGGGAAATTTTTAGAAACATCGCTTTCGCAACAAGCGAGTTAGCCAAAAAACATTTTAATCATCCTCAAGTTGATGTTGTTACAGTTCCTCTCTCTCACGATTCGCCCGATGAAATTACTCAGCCCACAATTAAGGATTGGTATCTTGGAGAATGTGAAGCCATCCCTGGAAAAACGACTCACAAGATTGCTATAGTCGAAAGAGATTACACAAAAATTTATGATAAATTTATTTCGCTTGGACCAAATGCAAAGACAAAAGGAATGGGAGCGCACGGCAATCATTATAAGTGTGATGATTTTTATGATGACATGATCAAATCAAATTATTTTCCCACTGAAAAAATTGATGGTGAAATTTATCCCTCATTGAAAGAAGATGTATCTGCTGCAAATGCAGTTTTATATCTCTCATCACTCACGAACGGCGAACTTACTCACAGAGCTTACAAATACATGGAATCAAAAACTGGTTTGGCACTTGCCGATCTTGCTGATGGAAGCAGAGATGTAAGAATAAACTTTAGTGATTTACAAGCTCAGCCGCGGAGATACAATACATCACCGGTATGGTCAGGATTAATGAATAACGGAAGAGCATATTCTGCATTCACATATAATGTTGAAAGATTAGTTCCATGGAGAACTCTTACAGGTCGCCAGCATTTTTATTTAGATCATGAAATGTACATTGCATTTGGCGAAAACCTTCCGACATTCAAACCTTCACCCAAGCCGGAGGTTTTTGGCGACTTGAAAGAAACATTGAAAGATGGCAATGCAAAAGTTCTGAACTGTTTGACACCCCACGGTAAATGGCATATCCATTCAACCTATATGGATAATCTGAGAATGCTTACTCTTGGCAGAGGAATGGAACCTTGCTGGTTAAGTGAAGAAGATGCAAAAGAACTTTCAATAAATGATAACGATTGGGTCGAAGTATATAACGATAACGGTGTTTACTGCACACGCGCAGTTGTAAGTTCTCGAATTCCAAAAGGCGTTTGCATTGTTTATCACACAGTTGAGCGAACCATATCAATTCCTAAATCGCAGGTTCGCGGAAATAAAAGAGCGGGCATGAACAATAGTATTACCAGAATACATTTGAAACCAAATTTCCTAGCGGGCGGGTACGGACAGTTCTCTTTTCATTTTAATTATTGGGGACCGAGTGCACCAAATCGTGATACGCATGTGGTTGTTAAGAAAATGACAGCGGTTGTGTTTTAATACTATAACAATTTTAAATTTGGAAAATAAAATGAACGTACGATCACAAGTATCAATGTTGTTTCATCTCGACAAGTGCATTGGCTGCCATACTTGTTCTATTGCCTGCAAAAATATCTGGACAGACAGAAAAGGCGCTGAGTATATGTGGTGGAATAATGTTGAAACAAAACCCGGCACCGGATATCCATCAAAGTGGGAAGATCAAAATATTTATAAAGGTGGGTGGAAGAGAAATCAAAATGAAAGTATCTCCTTGAGAGGATCGGGGAAGTACAAAGGTCTGCTTAATATTTTTCATAATCCGTATCTGCCATTGTTGGAAGATTATTATGAACCCTGGACATATAAATATCTTGATCTGATTGAATCACCGCAAGGAGATGATCAGCCGACAGCACGACCAGTCTCATTAGTAACCGGAAAGCCGATTGATATTAGAACAGGTCCAAATTGGGATGATGATTTAAGCGGTACTCCGGAATATGCAAGGCACGATCCAAATATTAAAAATTTAACGCCGGCAGAACAAGAAGCAATGTTTCAATTGGAAAAGATGGCAATGTTTTATCTTCCAAGAATTTGTAATCACTGTTTAAACCCCGCTTGTGTAGCTTCGTGTCCATCGGGTGCAATTTATAAAAGGGGTGAAGACGGTGTAGTGCTGATTAATCAACAAGTCTGTCGTGCGTGGAGAATGTGCGTTACTGCTTGTCCTTATAAAAAATCATATTACAATTGGAGCACCGGCAAATCTGAAAAATGTATTTTATGTTATCCGAGATTAGAAGCGGGACTTGCACCTGCCTGTATGCATTCCTGCGTTGGAAGAATCCGTTATCTCGGAGTTCTTCTTTATGATGCAGATAAAATTAAAGAGGCAGCCTCGGCGCCTGATGATGAATTGATTGATCGCCAGCTTGATTTGATTTTAGACCCGTTTGATGAAGCAGTAATTAAGAGCGCAAAAGAAAATGGAATTGCAGATTCAACAATTGCAGCTGCACAAACTTCACCCGTTTATAAATTTGTAAAAGTTTGGGGATTAGGACTTCCACTCCATTCAGAGTTTCGCACATTGCCGATGCTGTTTTACGTACCGCCTCTACTTCCTGTAATGGCTTCTCTCAGTGATACAGACAACAGCGAACAATCCGGCAAACTTGATCCGATTGCAAAGTTCTGGAATAGAGATTCACTTTATGATACCTCGACAGATGCTTTGTGGGGAACAATTGAGCAAGCAAGATTTCCAATCAAATATATGGCAAATATGTTTGGAGTTGGGAATGAAGGAACAATTAAAAATGTTCTCAGAAAACAATTAGCAGTTCGTATGCACAGAAGAAGTGTAACTGTCGGCGATATAAATAAGACACTTGTTGAAGATGCACTTAGTGAAGTTAGTTTAAAGACTGATGATGCTGACGATATTTACAAGTTAACAGCTTTGGCAACTTTTGATGACCGTTTTAACATTCCTCCAGCTCACAGAGAGCAGGCTTTGGAGATGCTTGAAAATACTGGGGATACAAAAGGTTCAACCGGATTTGGATTTAAAGAAAGACCAGCAAGAGGTATATAGTTGATGGATGAAAAAAAAATACAAGACCATTACGATATGTTTGCATCCCTTTTATTCTATCCGAATGAAGGAACGCTGGGGAAAGTAGATTCTGTTCAGGAGTTTTTAAATCAAAAATATCCTGAAGCTGCGGAAATAATCCGTGAGTTTACAGAGTTTGCAAAAATAATTCCTTTGTGGAAGTGGGAAGAAATTTATACGCGAACTTTTGATGTGCAGGCGATTACGACTCTTGATGTTGGCTATATTCTCTTTGGTGATGATTATAAAAGAGGCGAACTGCTCGTTAATCTGAGCAAAGAACATACTAAAGCTGGTAACGATTGCGAAACAGAATTAGCCGATCACCTCCCAAATTTATTGCGTCTTCTCAACAAAGTGAACGATAAAGATTTCAAGGATGATCTGATTTATTTAATAATCAAACCTGCGATCAAAAAAATAATTAATGAATTTGACAGCAGAAATATTGAAAAGAAAAATAAGGTTTACGAAAAGCATCACCGCACTTTAATTCAGATTGAAAATAATTATGGAACAGTTTACCAATCTTTACTTAAAAGCTTATTGATAGTATTGAACAAAGATTTTTCAGATGATGATAAAATTATTATTGATGAACAAAAATTCACAACGAAATTTGCAAATGAAATGGAAATTCCGGATTAGGAGTATAATATGAGTTTATTAAATAATTTTTTCTTTATTGCTTTGCCTTATATCGCACTCATTGTTTTTTTAATTGGTTCCATCTATCGGTATAAATCAAAAAAATTCACTTACTCTTCTTTGTCTTCACAATTTTTGGAAACGAGACGATTATACTGGGGTTCGCTTCCTTTTCACTGGGGAATAGTGTTTCTGTTTTTCGGTCACCTGATTGCTTTTGCGATTCCTCAATCAGTTCTCCTGTGGAATCAACAACCGGTTCGTTTGGCAATACTTGAAATTACAGCTTTTGTCTTTGGTATTTTAACATTGGTAGGACTTATCAATTTATTTTATAGAAGAATTACTAACCCGCGTATTCGAGTGGTTTCTAATTATATGGATATAATTCTTGAAGCGCTTCTTCTTGCACAAGTCTTTTTAGGATTATGGGTTGCTTATGGATTTCGCTGGGGTTCTTCCTGGTTTGCGATTGTATTAACACCGTACTTGTATTCTATCTTCACTCTTAACCCGCAAACTGATGCTGTATTTATGCTGCCTGTTGTTGTGCAGCTTCACATCATAGGTGCTTTCTTAATTGTTATGATTATTCCCTTCACCCGATTAGTTCATTTTCTTGTTTATCCATTAAGTTATTTATGGCGTCCATATCAAAAAGTTATTTGGAATTGGGACAGAAAAAAAATAAGAAGTGCAAAAACAAATTGGACGATTCATAAACCAACTAATAATTGATTAACGTGATATGGAAGAACAGATAACAAGCAAAGCGCACAGGATATTATTTTTCAACACACTCGCATTTATGGTTTGTTTTTCTGCATGGATGCTGAATGGAACTTTAGTTTCATTTTTAATTGATAATCATGTGTTTGATTGGAGTCCCGTACAAATTGGCTGGCTTCTTGGTTTACCGGTTCTCACCGGATCAATTTTTAGATTGCCGGTCGGTCTTTTAACTGATCGATACGGTGGAAGATACATTTACAGTTTATTGATGTTAGTTTCTGCCGTTCCGATGTTCTTGCTTTCATTTACAAATTCATATTTTTTATTTCTTCTATGCAGTTTTGGATTTGGATTAACCGGTGCAAGCTTCGCTGTTGGAGTTGCTTATACATCAGTTTGGTATCCGGCAAAGTGGCAGGGAACAGCACTCGGCATATTTGGACTTGGTAATCTTGGAGCGGCTTTAACTACTTTAATCGGTCCTTCAGCTTTACAATTTTTAACTGACTCCGGAAAAAATTTAGATCAGTGGCGCTTGCTGCCAATCATTTACGCAGTTTTACTTTTGTTGATGGCTGTAATATTCTATCTTTTTACCGAAAACAAAAAGCCGCCGCGAAGTGAAAAGAAATTTATAGAGCTACTCGAACCATTGCGAAATATAAGAGTCTGGCGTTTCGGGCTTTACTATTTTCTGGTTTTCGGCTGTTTTGTTGCATTCTCACAATGGCTGGTGCCTTACTATCTTAATGTATATTATATATCATTTATCCAAGCCGGAATGGTTGCAAGTTTATTCAGCTTTCCTGCAAGTATAATTCGTACACTCGGCGGATGGTTATCCGATAAATATGGACCGCGCAAAGTACTTGTATCAGTTTTTATTGCATCAACTGTATTGGGATTGTTGCTGGTCTTTCCAAAAATGGAATTGTATTCCCCAGGCAAAGGAATAATTTCAAAGAACAATGGATTAGTTACATCTATCACTGACAAATCAATTTCCGTGGATGATAAAGAATATCCTCTTAATTCTTTAAAAAGCAATACTGATTTGGATGAAGATGATTTTATAGTTTTTCCAAAAAAAATTATGTGGCAGGAACCCGCTGTAAAAGTCGGTGATGAAGTCAAAAAAAATCAGCTTATAGCCAAAGGAATTACAAAAATAAATTTTCAGGCGAATGTAAATATTTTTGTTTTCCTTGTTCTCTTAATTGGATTATCGTGGGGACTCGGTATGGGCGCAGTGTATAAATTTATTCCGATGTATTTTCCAAACACGGTTGGCGTGGTGGGTGGTACGGTTGGCGTTTTAGGAGGTCTCGGTGGATTTTTTGGTCCGATTTTGTTTGGCTACTTGTTAGAATTTACCGGTTTATGGACAAGCAGTTGGATATTCATATTTATTCTTTCTCTAATTTGCTTAATTTGGATACAAATAATTATTAGCAAGATTAATAATCAAAAACTTAAGTAGGATAAATTATCAGATTAGAATTAATAGATGGAGAAATGAACTTCTTAGCTTACATACATAAAGATGAATGATAGATCAGGATTAAAATCCAACAACGATTCTATAAAGAGATTTGTTGAGAAAGATAATGATCACGAAGAACTTTCTCCAATGAATCCGCCTGATGCATACAGTCCGCAAAACATTGAAGCAATTCCTTATGAAAAGCTGTCTCCTTTTCTACAATCTTTAATCGATGAACACAAAGTATTTGCAAATGTATTAAATAAGTTTGAAGATGCCCTGATAAACTGGCGTAAGAATAATTGGGTGTTTACTGATGAAATTGATAAGGGACTGAAGCAATTCTTTAGTTTCTTCGATGAAAAAGTTCCTTTGCATAATCAAAAGGAAGAGAAAAAATTATTTCCACTTTTACATAAAAAACTTATTGAGACCGGTGAACACAATTCAAAAGACCCTTCATTTACAGGAATTAGTTTAATGGAGGACGAGCATATCAAAGTAGCTCAGGCAGCAGCAATTGTTTTTAATTTCTTAGGATTGGGTTCACGCTTGCCCGATAAACGTTCACAAGAAATTACATTTGAAGCCGCTTACGAACAAGGTATTGCAATTGTAGAAACGATGAAGCTGCATATCTTCAGAGAAGAGAATATATTGTTTCCGCAAGCTATGAAATTATTTAGTAAAGATGATATAGTAGGCTTAATTTAATATCATCTGAAAAATAGATAGTCAATAGTCATGCTTAATTCATTTTAGCATCTCGTATGAGTTACGAAATAAACCTGTCTGCCGACAGGCAATATTCGGAATGACACTTCTCAAATAGCATCTTCTTTCTAGAATTTTTTAAAAATATTTACTCGCCAAACTTCTGGACCTTTTTCTACAGACTCCCAGCCAAACTTATTTACTCTTTCAGCATTGAACTGATAATATAGCGGCATCGGGTCGTGATCATTTACTAGCTGGAATCCTTCGCCAATTTTTAGCGCATCAAACGTTGCAAAGATTGTTGGGTGTTTTTCTCTTGGTGGCACGGGACGAATATCAAGTTGTTTTAATTCCATTGTGTTTCCTTTTTATGTTTGTAAGATTTTCACTTCAAACATAAGAATTGCTTGTTCGGATTTCCTTGACTTAAGTCAGATTTGGTACTATTTGAGAATTGATTTTGATTTGAAAATATTCGGATAAGAAGTGATGATGCTAAATTCTACTTTGCTAATTCTTTTAATCGCTTCATATCATTTACAAAAATTTTTTTCCCATTTACACGGATTATTCCTTCATCCTGAAGTTTTTTAAATGCACGGGACAAAGTTTCAGTAATCGTTCCAAGATAAGAAGCGATTGTGGATTTTGGAATTGTTAGTTTAACAAATGGTTCAGGCAGTTTATCAGTACCAGCCGATTTGATTTCTTTTATCAAATATTTGGCTAATCTGTTGGAAACTTCTTTAGATGAAATATCTTCAAGTTGGTTGATGAGAGACTTTAATCTTTTTGCAAATCCAGCTAACATCTTTAAAGAAATTTCTGGTTCTTTGCAGATAAGTTCAAGAAATTTCTCTTTTGGAATGAAAAGAGCAAGACTTTCTTCAAGTGCTTCAGCACTAACAGGATAATTTCCTCCTTCAAATAAAGGAATATCTGCAAATGCGGTTAACGGGCGAACAAGGTGCACAACGGATTCTTTTCCCTGACTCGATATCTTAAACACTTTTAGACTTCCCTTTAGCAGAATATAAAATCCCAGATAAAAATCATTTTCATTAAAAATTCTATCGTGCTTTTCAAAACTTTTTAATTTGCTGAATGATGAAATTTTTCTTAACTGCTCAATGCTAAGTTCAGAAAAGAGAGGAATGTCCCGAAGTGTTTGATTTGATTTTAATTCTGCTGTTTTCAATTTAAATTATAAATTTATATAAGTATAATAATTGCTTATTCTATCGAAGGAAGATTTTCTGGTTTAGCGTGTTTAGCAGCGATTCGTTCTTTCAATCTTTCATCAAACAATTTTGCAATTTCTGCCCCAATAATAAAAACCGCGGCTGTGTAGTAAATCCAAAATGCTATAACTATAACTAATGCATAAGCTCCATAAATTTTTCCCCAGGTCTGAAAGTTTGCAAGATAATATCCAAACAAAATTTTCATTCCTACCCACATTAAAGATGCCCACAATGCGCCAACAAGTGCAGAACGATGTTTTACTTTTGATGTTGGAATAAAACTATAAAACAAATACATAAGAAATAACATTATAAAAATTGAAACAAGAATCGTAAAGAGTTGTTGAAAAATGGGGTGATTAAAAAACTGAAGATATTCTGTCGATTCAGCGATAGACTTAAATAACTCTAAAAGAGGCAATGCTAAAATTGAAGCAAAGAAAAGAAGTATCGCAACAAGAATTACAAGAAAATCTCTCAGCTTGCCAAGAAAAAAATTTACATCGATATCTGTTCCATTAATTTTATTTAAAACTGTACGCATACTGCTGAAGAAACCGCTGGCAGCAAAAAATAATCCGCTGAAACCAACGATACCGGCAACGTTTTTTAATTCGATTACTTCTTCAACTCGACTAAAAATAATCTGCTTAACAAAATCTGCATATTCACTGTAAGGAATTACAGTATTGATGAAAGTAATAATTTGTAATTCCATTTCTTCCGAGCTAAGAAAATTTCCAAGTATCCAAAACATAATTAAGATTAATGGAATGATGCATGTAAAAAGTGAGAATGCTAAACCGCCGGAAAGCAGAAAAACATTATGCCTATCTATTCGATCATACAATCCGCCAAAATAGTGTTTAAGAAATCCAGCTTTAGCCTGCCAGTGCGGGCGAAGATGATATAGGTATCTTAATTGTCTAAAATATTTAAACAGAAATGTATTCTTATATATTTCTTTTATTTTATTATTCACCGGTCATTATCAATGGAATTGTATTGTAATAAATATCAGAAATTTCTTTAACACTTACATCAAAAAGATTTTTTAATTTCATTGATGAACCAGCAACAACACCAAGTTTAGTAAACTTAACACACGAGAGTTTAAGTTCAAGCCTGTCCGCCGTGGCGGATTCAAGTTCAAGAGTTTTATCTTTTGATATGGAAATAATAATTCTTGATTGTGATTCTGAGAATAAAGAAAAATCTTTTCTTGATTTAGTTGAAATTTCAACTTCGCATCCAATCTGTTTTTCCTGATTGATGATACAGCATTCAGCAAGTGCAGAAACAATTCCTCCTTCAGAAATATCATGCGCAGATTTTACTAATCCTTTTCGTATAAGATTTAATAAAGTATCCTGTAATTTTTTTTCGTCATCAAGATTTATTGTTGGAGATTCACCAGCAACTTTGTTATGAATTACTTTTGCATATTCACTTCCGCCAAGTTCTTCTTTGTCTTCACCTAACAAATAAATTAAATCACCTTCATCTTTAAAGTAAGATGTTGTTATGTGTTTTAAATCTTCAACCAATCCCACCATTCCAATTGTTGGTGTTGGATAAACTGCTGTGTCCGGCGATTCATTATAAAAACTAACATTTCCGCCGGTAACCGGAGTATCAAAATGTCTGCAGGCTTCTCCCATTCCTGCGATAGCTTGTGCAAACTGCCAGTAAACTTCCGGCTTGTATGGATTTCCGAAGTTCAAACAGTTTGTAACACCAAGCGGAACACCGCCTGAACAAACAATATTTCTTGCAGATTCTGCAACGGCAATCTTTGTTCCCTCTTTTGGATTTAAATAAACATAACGCGAGTTGCAATCTGTTTTCATCGCTAAAGCTTTATTAGTTCCTTTAACCAAAATAACTGCTGCATCGCAACCAGGACCAACAATTGTATTTGTTCTCACCATCGAATCATATTGATGATAAACCCATTGCTTGGAAACAATGTTTGGAGATGAAAACACTTTTAGAAAAGTTTCTTTTAAATCTAATGGTTCGGATAAAGTTTTGGAATCAAACGTTCTTGTTTCTTTTATGTATTCTGGTTCTTTTTGTTCACGTGTGTAAACAGGAGCACCGCCGCCAAGTACCAAATCAAACGGAGGCATCGTTGCTTTGCGTTCGCCTTGATAATCAATTTGCAGCATTCCATCGCCAGTAACTTCTCCAACAATCTCACAATGTAAATCCCATTTCTCAAATACGGACTTTACACGATCTTCATAACCTTTTTTAACACAGCACAACATTCTTTCCTGACTTTCACTCAACATAATTTCATAAGCTGTCATACCCTTTTCGCGTAACGGAACTTTATCAAGATTGATCTTCATTCCTGATTCACCTTTTGCACTCATCTCACTTGTTGAACAGGAAATTCCCGCCGCACCCATATCCTGAATTCCAATCAACCAATCATTCTTTATAATTTCTAATGTGGCTTCAAGTAAAAGTTTTTCTGTAAACGGATCACCAACCTGAACTGAAGGACGTTTTGCTTCAGACTTTTCAGAAATTTCTTCTGATGCAAAAGTGGCACCGTGTATTCCGTCTCTTCCTGTTGATGAACCAACAATCATAATCGGGTTGCCAACACCTTTTGAGGTTGCAGATGCAAAGTGTTTTTTGTTTACGATCCCAACTGCCATCGCATTAACAAGCGGATTGCCTTGATAGGATTCATCAAAATAAACTTCACCAGCAACCGTTGGAACACCAAAGCTATTTCCATAATCACCAATTCCTCGGACAACACCATCAAATAAATATCTTGTACGTGCCTCTTTTAATGAACCGAATCGAAGTGAGTTTAACGAAGCAATTGGGCGAGCACCCATAGTGAAAATGTCTCGCATAATTCCACCAACTCCCGTTGCTGCACCCTGGTATGGTTCAACTGCTGATGGATGGTTATGGCTTTCAATTTTAAATGCCACAGCTAAATCATCGCCGATATCTATTAGTCCTGCATTTTCTTCACCAGCGGCAACTAATAATCTTCCGCCGCTGCGTGGTAAAGTTTTTAATTGTGCAATGGAATTTTTATAACTGCAATGCTCGCTCCACATTACAGAAAAAACACCAAGCTCCGTAAAAGTTGGGGTGCGACCAAGAATTTTTAAAATCTTTTCCCATTCATCTTTAATTAAACCGTGCTCTAAGGCAAGCTCAAATGTTACTTCAGGTTCTTTCATCATATTTTAATTAGGATAGTATTGAAATAGTGTTTTACAAATTAAGAATTATTCTTTAGGTAATTTAACACCTAAACTAACCAACTTGCTTCTGATATTTAGTTTAACTTTTTCAGCCAGTTTAACAGAATTTTGTGCGTCGCTTTTCTTAAGTTTTCTATACTCACTCGGATATCTATTTGCGGTAGCATAACTGGTTAATATTTCAGCATCTCGTAATTCTTCAAGAGTTTCATCAATTTCACTGCACAAATCAATAAGGTTTGTAATGTTATGAGTATATGGGAAATCAACTTTATTGAAAAGTAAAAAAGCTTTTAAATATTTTTCAGCACATTGTTGAGAATGAAAAGCTATCAAACGATATGAAACTGCAGATGAAATGGAAAAACCTAGTTTAGCAACACTCATATCTTCTTCTGCAATTTCGATCCATTCATTTACTTTTTTATATAAGCCAGCCATTTTATCTTTCATAAAGAATTTTACCTTCTTTAAAAGCGTATCGAGCCGCAGTTCCGGGAATATATTTATTACTCTCAAATTCACTACGTGTCAAAATCACTACATCAAAAGCATGACTCATTTTTCCTAATGAACGCAAAACATCGGTCATCATTTTATATCTATCATACTTTACATCTCCAATTATAAGTAAATCCACATCACTTTTAGTTGTTGCAGTTCCTCTTGCCTGTGAACCGAAAAGAATAATCTTTTCAATATCAAACTTTGAAGTAAGTCTTTTCTTTATTTCAGATTTTAACTGATTTGATAACATTTTTATAGATTTAAAATAATTTGAAAATTTTATTAGGAAATATAAGGGAAATAACTATAGAGATAAATAAATGAATCTTATTAATATCTCAACCAAATGAGAATGTAAAGTGATTAAGAAATATTTAAATTAGTAGTGAAATTAATTGTATAAAATATAATGATTGAAAAACCTTTCAAAAATCAGTTTGATAAAATTGCTAAATATTTTAGGAATCATCCTAAAACTAGCTGGAGTGTTTTCATATTTTTGCTCATTTTAATTGGTATTAAGTTTTTATCTCCAAGCTTGTTAGATAATTTTTTTATCAATCTTTTCCATTCCTGCTCAATCGAGCAGACTGAAAAAGAAACCACAGAAAATTGGTTAAGAGAAAATTTTACTGATACAACATATAATGTACTCATACTACCTTTTAACAATTATCAAGAAAACAGTAAACAAAAATTACAAATTGAACGTGCAATCGAAGGAAGAATTGATGAATTAAGAGACAAGTTTTTTTCTACTTCAAAATTAAAAACCCTAATAAAGTTAAAATGTTATTTAGATATTCCTGAATTCTTATCAATAGATTCCATAAAAAATATTGGGAAGAAATTTAATGCAGACTTTATAATTTACGGTGATATTTATAGCTTATTTGATAAACAAACCAAAAGAACGAACGTCAAATACATTATTCTTACCAAATCAAAAAAAGAACTTCCATTCAGAAGATTAGGTGAAACTGGATTGATTGAATTTAGTTCTTTAGATGAAATTCGAGAAGGATACCTTATTAAAGATATTGATTACATGACTTTGTGGATCTTATGCAATGAGGAAATTTATTACAATAAGACTGAGAGAGCTATTTTAATTTGGGATTCTATAGAAAAGAACTTTCAAGAAAAAGTTTTCAGTAAAACAAATGCATATATGTGTGCTATAATTGGCGAAAGTTGTTATCATAACAATGATTTTATTAAATCAAAGATATTTTTTAAAAAAGCTACTGAATATTATCATAACTTTGCCGATGCTTTTAATAATCTTGGATTAGTTTATACAAATATTTCCAACTATGATTCTGCTAAAATTTGTTATTATAAGGCTATAAAGATTAATCCCAAATCTTCAAATGCATATAATAATCTAGGTATATTATATTTAGAAAAATTACATTCATATGATAAAGCAAAGAAATATTTTAAGAAATCATATGAACTCGATCCTAGTAATGGCAATGTAGTCTTTAACTTAGGATTATTATTTGCTAGATATTTAAAGAATCCAGACTCAGCAAAAGTTTATTTTTTAAGAGCATTAAATTTATTACCAGATAGCTCATCCAGTATTCTTAAAAGTGTAGGTAATAGTTTCAGTTCCTCAAATTTCGATACTGCCTTATTATATTATAAAAAAGCATTAAATAAAAATCCTAAAAGTCAACTAATTTACTATGACCTTGGGGTTTTGTATTATAATTTTCAAAAATATCAATTAGCAAAATCAAATTTATTAATTTCGATTAAATTAAGTCCTAAATTTTCTCAAGCATATAATTACTTGGGTTTAATATATATGAATGGATACCAATTGTATGATTCAGCAAAATTAAACTTTAGTTTGGCAATAAAATATGATTCATCCAATGAAGCAGCGTATTATTTTAATTTAGGCGTATTATATTCTAATCATTACAAAGATTATGGTTTAGCAAAAAAATACTTTTATAAAAGCATTTCAATTTCACCAAAT